>JBJSYW010000093.1:0-3574 GCA_046089985.1 Chloroflexota bacterium | reverse complement strand
CAGAACATCGTGACGTTCGCCGACCGCTACTCAGGCGTTACCTCGGTTCGGCTGCTGATTAACAGGCGCTCTCGCCCGGACATCGTAAGCCTGGCCAATGCGTTCTCGGAAACAATTCCAAACCGCTTGCCGAAGCAAATGGGCACCTACCGGGAAGTCCACCAGTACCACGCGGTCAACAAGGCCGTGGCGGCTGCGCTGGAAGCGGCGGCGGTGGGCGGCGACCGGCGGGCGGGTGTCATCTGGCATACCCAGGGGTCGGGCAAGAGCCTGACGATGGTCTTCTTTGCCGGGAAGATCATCCTGCACCCGGCGATGTACAACCCCACGCTAGTGGTGCTCACCGACCGCAACGACCTGGACGACCAGCTTTTCGGCGTGTTCGCCGCAGCGCAGGACCTGATCCGGCAGGCGCCGGTGCAGGCCAAAGACCGGGATGATTTGCGCCGGCTCCTGGCGGTGGCCTCCGGCGGGGTGGTGTTCACCACGATCCAGAAGTTCCTGCCCGAGAAGGGCAGCCATTACCCGACCCTATCCGAGCGGCGCAATATCATCGTGATCGCCGACGAGGCCCACCGCTCGCAGTACGATTTCATCGACGGCTTCGCCCGCCACATGCGCGACGCGCTGCCCAACGCCTCCTTTATCGGCTTCACCGGCACGCCGATCGAGCTGACCGACCGCAACACCCAGCAGGTATTTGGCGACGTCATCAGCCGCTACGACATCGAGCGCGCCATCCAGGACAAGGTGACCGTGCCGATCTACTACGAGGCGCGGCTGGCGAAGATCGACCTGCCCGAAGCCGAGCGCCCCAGGCTGGACGAAGGCTTTGAGGAAGTTACCGAGGGGGAGGAAGAGTTCGTCCGCGAGCAGTTGAAGTCCAGGTGGGCGCGGTTGGAAGCGCTGGTGGGTGCTGAGGAACGCCTGCGCCTGCTGGCCGAGGACATCGTGCGACACTTCGAGAGCCGACAGGAAGCGCTGGCCGGAAAGGGCATGATCGTGGTGATGAGCCGGCGCATTGCGGTGGCGCTGTACGACGAGATCACCCGCCTGCGCCCGCACTGGCACAGCCCCGACGACAGCCAGGGCCGTCTGAAAGTGGTGATGACCGGCTCGGCCAGCGACCCGCAGACATGGCAGGGCCACATCCGCAACAAGCCGCGCCGCAAGGAGATCGAGAAGCGCTTCAAAGACCCGAAGGACGCGCTGCAGTTGGTGATCGTGCGGGATATGTGGCTGACCGGCTTTGACGTGCCGCCGCTGCACACCATGTACATCGACAAGCCGATGAAGTCGCACGGGCTGATGCAGGCGATTGCGCGCGTCAACCGCGTCTTCCGGGACAAGCCCGGCGGGCTGGTGGTCGATTTCCTGGGCATTGCCGAATCGCTCAAGGAAGCGCTGGCGGCCTACACCACCAGCGGCGGGCAGGGATCGGTGGCGCTCGACCAGGGCGAGGCCGTGGCGTTGATGATCGAAAAGTATGAGATCGTGCAGGGGTTGTTTGAAGGCTTCACCTGGGATACCTATTTTAGCGGCACGCCCGCCCAGCGCATGGCCGTAATACCGCAAGCGATGGAGCATATTCTGGCACTGGAGCAGGGCAAGGAGCGCTTGCTCCAGCACGTGACCGAGCTGAGCAAGGCCTTTGCGCTGGCTGTACCGCATCCGGAGAGCCTGCGCATCCGCGACGATGTGGGCTTCTTCCAGGCGGTGCGCGCCGGGCTGGTGAAAACCACCGAGCATAAGGGCGGGCAGACCATCGATGACCTGGACGCGGCCGTACGCCAGTTGGTTTCGCGGGCGGTTGCGCCGCAGGGCGTGGTGGACATCTTCACCGCCGCCGGCCTGCCGCGGCCGGATATCTCGATCCTGTCAGCCGAATTCCTGGAAGGCATCAAGAACCTGCCGCAGAAAAACCTGGCGGTGGAGCTGCTGCAGAAGCTGCTCAACGACGAGATTCGCGCCCGCGCCCGCACCAACCTGGTGCAGTCGCGGGCGTTTTCGGAGATGCTGCAAGCGGCGCTGCGGCGCTACCAGAACCGTTCGGTGGAAGCGGCGCAGGTGATCACCGAGCTGATCGAGATTGCCCGGCAGGTCCAGCAGGCAGGGCAGCGCGGCGAGAAGTTGGGGCTGAACGAGAGCGAGCTGGCGTTTTACGATGCGCTGGCGACAAACGATTCGGCGGTGCAGGTGATGGGCGACCAGGCGCTGTGCCTGATCGCCCGCGAGGTGCTGCAGACGGTGCGCAACAACGTGACCATTGACTGGACGGTGAAAGAAGCGGTGCGGGCCAACCTGCGCCGGATGGTCAAGCGCGTGCTGCGGCGTTACGGGTATCCCCCGGATTTGCAGGAGCAGGCCACCCGCACGGTGTTGGAGCAGGCGGAACTGTTAGCCAGGGATTGGGCGGAGTAGGGTGTGATAAGCACAAGGGGGATTTTACTGTTTTGAAGTTTCCTGAGCCAGTCCGATGAGAATGCCTTCGGGGCCGCGGATATAGCACAGGCGGTACGAATCTTCGTACTGAACCACTTCGCCGACCAGCTGTGCGCCATGTTTGCGGAGCCGGACAAGGGTGTCATCGATATCTTCCACTGCGAACATGACGCGCAGGTAGCCGAGAGCATTCACCGGGGCATTCCGATGATCGGCGACCACAGGCGGGGTCAAAAATCGCGAAAGCTCAAGCCGGCTGTGCCCGTCGGGGGTTTTCATCATGGCGATCTCGACGCGCTGTGAGCCCAGCCCGGTCACGCGCCCGGCCCACGTTCCTTCGATCATGGCCCGTCCTTCAAGAATCAGGCCAAGCTCAGTGAAAAAAGCGATCGCCCGATCGAGTGATTCGACCGCGATGCCCACGTTATCCATCCGCTTCAGGTTCGGTTTTTCTGGGTTCACGGCTGCACGCTCCCGCTTCAGCCCTGGCGAGTGCGGTAGCGCAGGAAGACCATGCCGCTGCGGAAGCGGCGCTGCTCCAGCAGCTCCAGCGGCAGCTGCAGGCCGCCGGGGAGCGAGCGCTTGCCGCCGCCGATGATCACCGGCGCCAGGAACAGCTGGCACTCGTCGACCAGCCCGGCTTGAAAGGCCTGGGACGCCAGTTCAGAACCGCCGATCAGGAGGTCCTGGCTGGAGGCTGCCTTCAACTGCCGCACGGCTTGCGGATCGAAGCGGCGCTCGATGCGGGTCTTGCGCGTAGTCGCTGCCGCCAGGCTGTGCGAGTAGACGATTTTTTCAGCCGCCTGCCAGATGGCAGCGAAGTCGCCCAGCAGCGGCGACTCGGCCGCCAGGTTGGGGTCATTCTCCCAGGCGGTCATCAGCTCGTACATGCGCCGCCCGTAGAGATACACGCCGGCGGGGCGATACAGGTCGTTGATGAACGCATGCACTTCCTCATCCGGCGCGGCCCAGTCAAAACTGCCGTGGGTGTCCTCGATGTAGTGGTCGAGGGAAGAGATCGCCGAGTAGATCAGTTGAGCCATACCCACCTTCCTTTTGTCGAGAGGATCTCGCCTGCAGAACTGCCGGATACGCCCGGCAGCGTTTGCCGGCCTAGATCTCTTTGAAAGCC
>JBJSYW010000092.1:0-5433 GCA_046089985.1 Chloroflexota bacterium | reverse complement strand
GGCGCCTGCCCGGTTCGCCGAAAGCAGGCATTCATGAAGCGCAGCGCATACCTGATTGGCGGCCTGCTGGCCGGCCTGGCGATCAGCCTGGGGGTTTGGGCCTGGCTGTTGAATGGTTTCTACACCTACCAGGGTGTGGTGATCGACCCGCCCGCCCCGGCTCCCGATTTCAGCCTGACCGACCAGCACGGCGCAGACTATCGCTTGAGCGCTCACAGCGGCAAGGTGCGCCTGATCTTCTTTGGCTACACCAACTGCCCCGACGTTTGCCCGATCACGCTCAGCGAGTTTAAGCGCATCAAGGCCCGCCTGGGTGAACGGGCCGGGCAGGTCGAGTTCATCTTTATCACCGTCGACCCCGAACGCGATACCGTCGAACGCCTGGAGGGCTTCATGAACAACTTCGACCCGTCCTTTATCGGGCTGACCGGCAGCCCGGAGGCGCTCGAACAGGTTTGGAAGGCCTACGGGGTCTACCACCAGAAGCAGGAGGTCGGCTCGGCCGCCGGCTACCTGGTGGACCACTCCTCGCGCACCTATGCGATCGACGCTCAGGGCCGCTGGCGGATCAATTACCCCTTCGGCATGGAGCCGGAAAAGATCGCCGAGGATATCGCACACCTGCTGGCCGAGCAGTAGGCCGGGAAAGTGGAGCAAGCTCTTGGATAAAGCCATCCTGAACGCACACTTAAAGCGCATCGCCATCCTGAGCCTGGCAGCGGGCATCTTTGCGCTGATTTTTAACGAGCTGACCTTCCGGCTGCAGGCCGGCGAGAGCGACCGGGCGCCGCGCACGGTCACCTTTGTCATCCCGCAGGGCACCGCCGGGCGCATCGCCGCCGGCGAACAGGTCAAGCTGTTCCCGGATGAGGTGACCTTCGTGGTGGGCGACGTGCTGGAAGTGAAGAACGAAGACCAGGCCGCCCACCAGCTTGGCCCGGTGTGGGTGCCGGCCGGCTCAACCGGGCGGCTGCAGATGGACCGGGCGGCGCAGTTCTCCTATGACTGCAGCTTCCAAAGCAGCCAGTACCTGGGGTTGGAAGTGCGCCCGGCGACCACCTGGGTCACCCGCCTGACCGCCCTGCTGCTGACCGGCCCGACCCTGGCGGTGCTGCTGTACCTGTACAGCCTGGCGGCCCGCCCCATCACCGCCCCGTCCAAGGCAGCCTGAGGCCCCGATGAGCGTTGTCTGGCGATTATTCTCACGCCGCTGGCGCTTCGCTACGCTGCTGGTCATCCTGGGCGCGGCGCTGTGCGTGCGCCTGGGCATCTGGCAGCTCGACCGGCTGGAGCAGCGCCGGGCGTTCAACAGCCGGGTGACCGCCCAACTGGGCCAGCCGCCGCTCAAGCTGGAAGGCCAGGCGCTGCAAGCCGACCTGTACAATATGGAATACCGCCAGGTGGAAGCACGCGGCCAATACGACTTCTCGCAGGAGATCACCATCCTCAACCAGGTTAACGGCAGCGAGTGGGGCGTGCACCTGGTCACCCCGCTGGTGCTGGAGGGCAGCCCCCAGGCCGTGCTGGTTGACCGGGGCTGGATCCCAGCCGCCGATTACCAGTCTGGCGCGTGGAGCAAATATGCCGAGCCGGGCCAGGTGACCGTGCGCGGCGTGCTGCGCCGCCCGCGCCAGGCAGCCGAGGTGAGCGGGCGCGCTGACCCCACCCCCTCCCCGGGCCAGGCGCTGCGGGCCTGGAACTTCGTCAACATCCCTGCCATCGCCCGCCAGACCAGCCACCCGCTGCTGGGGGCATACATCCAGCAAGCCCCCGACCCGTCGTGGAGCGGCCTGCCGGCCCGCTCACAGCCAGAGATCGAGATCACCGAAGGCCCGCACATGGGCTACGCCCTGCAGTGGTTTACCTTCGCCGCCATCCTGGGTTTGGGCTACCCGTTTTTCGTGCGCCGCCAGGAACGCCAGGCGCCCGCCGCAGCCGGCGCATCCACCCCCGATAAATCCCCCTCATGATCATCCTTTTGGGCGATCACAGGCGGGTGACATTTCATGGTAAAAATGACTCACCGGCTTCGTCCGGCCGCTGACCGGCGCAGCTGCGCCCTGGCTGCCGGGTGAGCACCGGCACTTCATCCGCCTGTACGGCATCAGGGAGACTTCTGGATGCACAACCCCGCCCCTGCTCGCTATCGCAATCTGCTGCTGGCTGCCGCCATCCTGGTCTACCTGGTCATTCTGACCGGTGGGGCGGTCAGCGCCAGCGGCTCAGCCGGGGCTTGCCCGGATTGGCCCACCTGCCTGGGCAGCTTTGCCCCGCCGTCCGGCGATAGCCCACTGATCGCCTACGCGCACCGCCTGTTCACCGCCCTGGCGGCCCCGCTGGTCATCGCCGCGGCGTTCAGCGCCTGGCGCTCCCGCCGCTCGCCTGCCCCACTCAACCCGCTGCTGACCCGCCCGGTCTACCTGTCGCTGGCTACCCTGGCAGCGCAGGTGGCGCTCGGGGCGCTGCTAGCGCTCTTCTCGCCCACTCTGCGCCCGTGGATGAACGCCGCCCACCTGGCGCTCTCACTTGTGGCCCTGGCGGCGCTCTCGGCCGCGGCCGCCGCCGCCTTCTACCCACAGCTCAACCGCCCCAGCTTCCGCTCACCGTTCGGGCGGCTGGCGCTGCTCACCGCCGCCGGCCTGTTCATCCTGCTCGTCAGCGGAGCCGTGGTCAAGGCCACCGGCGCCGCCGCTGCCTGCCAGGCCTGGCCGGTGTGCCGCGCCGATCTGGCCGGGGGCAGCCCCGCCGCCTGGCTGGCAATGGGTCACCGGGTCATTGTGGCCCTGGCGGGAGCGCTGATGCTGGCCCTGCTGCTGCGCGCCTGGCGCACCCAACGCACCCAGGCGCCGGTGATCGTGGCCGCCACCGCCGCCGCAGTGCTGTTCTTCGCGCAGGCCCTGCTCGGCGCTCAACTGGTGGCCGGCTACCCGGCCTACCTGCTTGGCCTGCACCAGGCCACCGCCGTGGCAGTGTGGGCGGCGATAGCCGTGGTGCTGGCCGCGGTGGGGCTGGCTGCCCGCACCGCTGAAGACGAGCGCCTGGAAGCCCAGGCCATCCACGGCCGGCGCGGCGTGGCGCGTGACCTGCTCATGCTGACCAAACCGATCGTGGTGCTGCTGCTGCTGGTCACCACCTATGCCGGGATGGTGATCGGCGCCAAAGCCTGGCCGCCGGCCTGGCTGACCTTCTGGACCCTGCTAGGCGGTTTCCTGGCCGCCGGCGGTTCGGGGGCGATCAACCAGTACATCGACCGCGAAGACGACCAGAAAATGCAGCGCACCCAAAAGCGCCCCATCCCCTCCGGTAAGTTGACCCCCGGTGAGGGGTTGGCTTTTGGCGTGGGAACCGCCCTGGCTTCGTTCTACCTGCTGACCGCCTTCGTCAATTTCCTGGCCGCGCTGCTCTCACTGGCGGGCATCTTCTATTACGTGCTGCTGTACAGCATTTTCCTGAAGAAAACCACCGTGCAGAACATCGTCATCGGCGGGGGGGCCGGCTCGATCCCGCCGCTGGTGGGCTGGGCCGCCGCCACCGGCAGCCTGAATTTCCCCGCCCTGCTGCTGTTCGCCATCGTGTTCATGTGGACCCCGCCGCATTTCTGGGCCCTGGCGATCGTGCGCAGCAGCGACTACGCTCGCGCCGGCGTGCCGATGCTGCCGGTGGTGCGCGGCGAATCCGAGACGCGCTGGCAGATCCTGGTCTACACCATCGAACTGGTCGGGCTGACGCTGCTGCTGCCGCTGTTCGGCCTGGGCGGCGCGATTTACCTGGCCAGCGCGCTGGCCCTGGGGGTGTGGCTGCTGGCTGCCGCCTACAAGGTATGGAAGACCGAGGGCAACAAGGTGGCCTGGAAGATGTACCGCTATTCCAGCATGTACCTGGCGTTCCTGTTCTTCGCCCTGATGATCGACCGCCTGATCTTGTAAGCCTCATTCGCGGCGCAGCTGCGCCGCGCGCAATCACTTCTCGACTACCACCGTCGTCCCCAGGCCGGTTTGCTCCCAGTCTCGGGACGATTCGATTTTGGTCGGGTCGAACACCGGGGTGGTCCAGCGGAAGATCCAGCGCGCGTCGGCGTTGCGCATGTTGACGCACCCATGGCTCATCTGCAGTCCGAAGTTATCGTGCCAGTAAGTGCCGTGCAGGGCATACCCGCCTGGCATCTTGAAGAAGCTTGTCCAGGGCACCCCCGGTAAGGTGAACCCGCCGCTCTCTTCCACTTCATCGCCGCCGGCGATGCTGCCCATGTGCTTGGAGGGCATCTTGGAGTAAATCGAGAAGCTCCCCTGCGGGGTGGCGGTGGGCAGCTGGCTGTCGTCCAACCGGCTGTTGGGAATGCCGGACGAGATGCGCGCCGTGTATACCACCTCGTCGTACTCGTAAGCCAACAACGTCTGCTGGCTGAGCGAGATCTGGATACGCTTCTTTTCCGGCGGCACGCTCAATGAGATCGGCGCCCACTCTTCGGCCCGCACCGGGCGCAGGTGTTCCGGCTGCACGTAATAGATCTCGCTGTCGCTCAGTTCGTTGACGATCTTGTACCACGGCCCGCCGAAGGGGCCGGGCTCGATGGCGGTCACCCAATGCAGCGACGAGTAATACAGCCGCGCCCCGCGCCACGGGCTCCACTGCTCGCTCCAGCGGTCAAACTGGTAAGCGGTGGTATAGGGCACGGTCACTTCATACAGATGCCCGCCCGGCGGTACGTAGCGCTCGGGCGTATTCAGGCGGATCTCCACCGGCTGCAGGTGGGCCGAGTGGATATACCCGCCCCACACCCGGTACCACAGCGTGTTATAGAACTTGGGCGCATCCGGCGGGCGCAGCGCTTCGTACACGTGCAGCACCTGGTCGCGAAAGCGGTTGCCGACGATCGGCGCCTCGTCGTTCGGCAGGCTGCGCACGTCCACCTGCCGGGTTCCCACCCGCACCAGCCGGCCCTGCGGCTGCTCGGGCTGGCGCGGGAAGTCTGGGCCGGCATAGCCCGGCAGGCGGTTGAACGCCAGCCCGCCGGCCGACAGGCCCGCTACCTTTAAAAAGTCCCGTCGAGACAGAGATTTCATAAGACCTGAATTGTACAGTCATTCGCAGCATCTCGCAAGCCCCGCCGCGCCCTGCACACCTTGCCAGCCGCGCCGTCCTGATGTATGATGACCGCTGCCTATGAGCGATCCAACCTTCCCCCCCACCCCTCTGATCCATACCGACCGGCTGGTCAAACGGTATGGCGACAAACTGGCCGTAGACCAGGTGACCTTTGACGTCTACCCCGGCGAAATCTTCGGCTTTCTCGGCCCCAATGGGGCCGGCAAGACCACCACGATCAAGATGATCGCCGGGCTGATGCAGCCCAGTTCCGGCATCGTGCGGGTCGGCGGGCATGACGTGCTGACCCAGCCGCAGCGCGCCAAGGCCGTCACCGGCTACGTACCC
>JBJSYW010000091.1:0-16508 GCA_046089985.1 Chloroflexota bacterium | reverse complement strand
CAGCTGGCCGCCAGCCGCCAGTTGATCGCCGAAACTTCGCCCGAGACCGCTATCCAGAGCGTGCTGGGCGCCGGCCTGGGCCAGGCCGGCGCTCGCCTGCAGCACAGCCTGCACCTGGAGGAGCCGCCGGTGATCTCCATGCAGCCCGCCTGGTGGCCGGTGATGCCGGTGCTGCCCTTCCGCATCACCGTCACCCTGAATACGCCGCCCACCCCGGCCCAACCGGGCGCGCTTGCGCCGGCTGCGCCCTGAGACCGGCAAACTTCTGGTATCATACCGGCTATGCGTGTGCTTGCTGTTGACCCTGGAGAAAAAAACCTGGGGATCGCCTTGAGCGACCCCACCGGAGTGATCGCCAACCCGCTGGCGGTGCTGCAGCACGTCTCCCGCCCGCTGGACGCGGCTGCGATCACCCAACTGGCCGAGCAACACGGCGCGGGTCGGATCGTGGTCGGTATGGCCCTGGACGACGAGAACCAACCCACCCCGCAGAGCCGCCGGGCCGGTAAACTGGCTGCAGCGCTGAAATCGCAAACCCGCATCCCGGTAGTGCTGTGGGATGAAAGCGGCAGCACCCAGGCCGCCCGCGCTGCCCGGCTGCAGATGGGCGCATCGCGTCGCAAGCGCTCCGGTCATCTGGACGAGCTGGCCGCCACCTACATCCTGCAAACCTACCTGGACGCCCTGGCTTCCGGCCCGCAGGCCGCCCCTCCCGGCGTGGCTGAAAATCAGGCCGGGGAGTGACCCGCCGATGAAGCGCGCCCGCTGCTTCTTGCCGCTCGCTGCGTTCGCTGCGCTGCTGCTGTGCCTGGTCTGCGCTGGGCTGGCGGCCTATGCCCTGCCGCGCCAGGCCGAGCGCAGCTTTGGCCCCCCGGCGCCCGGGCTGAGCCTGCGCCGCCGGCTGGCGCTTTCGCTCAGCCTGCTGCAAAACCGCGCCCACCTGACCGCCCCGGCAGGAACGCAAGATCTACCCACCCCCTTCGAAGTGAGCCTGGGCGAATCGCCGCAGCAGGTAGCCGGCCGCCTGGAACAGGCCGGCCTGGTGAGCGACGCCGCCGCCCTGGTCGATTACATGGTCTACGCCGGGCTGGACACCTCGCTGCAGGCCGGCGAATACACCCTCAACCCGCACATGACCCCGCTGGAGATCGCCCGCGCCCTGCAGGATGCGACCCCCAGCGAGATCACCTTCCGCATCCTGCCCGGCTGGCGGCTGGAAGAGGTGGCCGAGGCGCTGCCCACTTCCGGGCTGACCTTTGAACCGGGCCTGTTCCTGGAGGCAGCCCGCGCCCCGCTCGAGGCCCAGCGCGTCGCCCTCGGCCTGCCGGAAGGCGCTTCGCTGGAGGGCTTCCTGTTCCCCGACCGCTACCGCCTGCCGCGCGCCGCCACGCTGGACGAGTTCCTCGCCGCGCTGACCCAGAACTTCCAGGTCAAGCTTGACCCGGCCCTGCAGCAGGCTTTTGAAGACCAGGGACTCACGCTTCACCAGGCCGTCACGCTGGCTTCGCTGGTCCAGCGCGAGGCCATGCGAGCCGAGGAGATGCCGGTCATCGCCTCGGTCTTTCTGAACCGCCTGGCCGATGGGATGCGCCTGGATTCAGATCCCACCGTGCAGTACGCCCTGGGCTACCATCCGCTGCGCGGCTCCTGGTGGAAAAGCCCGCTCAGCCTGGACGATTTGCAGATCCGTTCGCCGTACAACACCTACCAGATCGCCGGGCTGCCCCCCGGCCCGATCTGCAGCCCCGGGCTGGAGGCGCTGCAAGCAGTGGGCCGCCCACAGCAGACCCCCTACTACTTCTTCCGCGCCGCCTGTGACGGCTCCGGACGCCACAACTTCGCCCAGACCTTTGAGGAGCACCAGGCGAATGCCTGCCCCTAGGCTGCTGCTGATCAAGCACTCGCTGCCCGAGATCGACCCCGCCCGGCCGGCGGACGAATGGCCGCTGGGTTTGGAGGGCCGCCGGCGCTGCCTGGCGCTGGCCGAGCGGCTGATGCAATACCGCCCGCAGGCTCTGTTCTGCAGCCTGGAGACCAAGGCGCGCCAGACCGCCGCCATCCTGGCCGACCGGCTCTCGCTGCCTGTCACCCCCACCGCCGGCCTGCACGAACACGCCCGGCGCAGCGCCGGGTTTGGCACGCCCGAGCAGTTCCAGGCCGATGTGCAGCGCTTCTTTGCCCATCCCGAACAGCTGGTCTTTGGCGAGGAGACCGCCCGGGCAGCCCAGGCCCGCTTCACGTTCGCCATCGCAGGGCTGCTGCAGGCCAACCCCGCCCAAACGCTGGCGGTGGTGGCCCACGGCACGGTGATCTCGCTCTTTTCCCAGCCCCACCTGGACCCCGGCGATGCCGCCGCGGTTTACCGTTTCTGGCAGCAGCTGGGGCTGCCGTCAATTGTGGTCTTCGAGCTGCCCGGCCTGCGGCTGCTGGAGACCATTGAACACCTGGAGGACCTGCCTTGACCCAACCCGCCAATCTGCCTGGCCTGGGCGTCCAGCCCGGCCAGGGGATGCAGTTCGCCATCAACTTTTCGCATCCAGCCAAGGCGCTGTTCTCGGCCGGCCGCCTGCCGCTGGACCGGTTCAAGACCCCCGACTGGCCCGAGATGGTGGCCGAGGCCGCCCAACTGCGCCCGGTGCAGGTGCATTTCAACCTGAAAGCCGGCTGCGGCAAGCTGGACAAAGTCGATTGGGCGGTCGTTGACCGCCTGCTGGAAGATACCGGCACGCCTTACGTGAACGTCCACCTGGAAAGCGAGGCCGGCTGTCTCCCGGGCGTCCCACAGCACAGCGCCCGCCCCGAGCATCGCGAGGCGGTGATCGAGCGCATGCTGGCCGACCTGCAGCCGCTGCTGCACCGTTACGGCGCGCCGCGCGTTATCGCCGAGAACATCCCCTATCGCCCGGCCAGCCGGGTGATACTGCTGTGCGCCGACCCGCAGGTGATCTCCACCGTGATCGAGACCAGCGGCATCGGCCTGCTGCTGGATATCTCGCACGCCCGCATCAGCGCCCATCACCTGGGCATGGACTGGCGCGCCTACATCAGCCAGCTGCCGGTGCACCGCCTGCGCGAGCTGCACGTCACCGGCATCGCCGATCAGGACGGCTGGCTGCAAGACCACCGGCCGCTGCAGCCCGACGATTGGCCGGCCGTGGATTGGGTGCTGGAGCGTATCCGGGCCGGCGTGTGGCCGCAGCCCTGGCTGATGGCCTTTGAGTACGGCGGGGTGGGCGGCAAGTTCAGCGAGTTTTCCGATCCGCAGGTGATCGAGCAGCAGGGCAGCCAGCTGCATCACGCCGCGCACCACCTGGCGCGCGCCCTATAGGAGGCGTCAGCTCGATTATGCAGGCAGCAGCACAATTTCAAGCGGTATTTTTCTATTGGTGTTAAGGAGGTTGAGATGACAATCTGGACGCGGCTTCTGGCGGGCGGGGCGATGCTCAGCGCGCTGCTGGGCGGGGCGATCTCGCCGGCCAATGCCCCACGGGCAGCCTGGCCCACCGCCAGCCTGGTAGAAGTTGTCACCGGTCTGGCGCATCCGGTGCAGCTTACCCACGCCGGCGACGGTTCGGGGCGGTCTTTCATCGTCGAGCAGGACGGTCATATCCGCATCTTGAAAGACGGGGCGCTGCTGCCGGCTGCCTTCCTCGATATCAGTGACCGGGTGCTGTATTCCGGCGAACAGGGCCTGCTGGGGCTGGCCTTCCCGCCCGGCTATGCCCAAAAGGGTTATTTCTACGTTTATTACACCCGCACGGATGGCAGCAACCAGGTCTCACGCTTCACCATTGGCGCTTCCCCGGATTCGGCCAACCCGAGCAGCGAGGAGTCGATCCTGCTGCTCGAACATCCCGGGCAGACCAACCACAACGGCGGGCAGCTGGCCTTCGGCGCAGACGGAACGCTGTTTATCGGCGCCGGGGATGGCGGCGGCTCCGGCGACCCGGCAGGCAACGCCCAGAACCCCAAGTCGCTGTTGGGTAAGCTGCTGCGCATCGCCGTCGAACCACCGCCCAGCGGGCCTGCGCCCAACTACCCCTTCCGCACCTACCTGCCCCTGGCCCGGCGCAGCACGCCCAACACCGCCTACCGCATCCCAGCCGATAACCCGTTCGTGGGCCAGGCCGGCCACCGGCCTGAAATCTGGGCCTTGGGGCTGCGCAACCCCTGGCGCTTTGCCTTCGACCGCAGCACCCACGACCTGTATATTGCCGACGTGGGGCAGAACCGGGTCGAAGAAGTGGATTTTGTAGCCGCCGGCAGCCCAGGCGGAATGAACTTCGGCTGGAATACCCTGGAAGGCTCGCTGTGCTTCAATCCGCCCGGCGGCTGCAGCACGCCGGCGGGTTACGCCGCCCCGGTGGCCGAGTATTCGCACAGCGAAGGCTGCTCGATCACCGGCGGGTACGTCTACCGCGGCGCAGCTCACCCGTCCGCCAGTGGGATCTACTTCTATGCCGACTTCTGCCAGGGCAAGCTGTGGGGCCTGCAGCGCTCGAACGGCAGCTGGGTGAATCAGCTCCTGCTCGACACCGACCACCGGCCGATCGCCTTTGGCGAGGACGCCGCCGGTGAGCTGTACCTGCTGACCATCACCGGCGCGGTTTACCGGCTAACGTTTTAGCATGTAGTAGGTGGCGCGCTTATCGCCAATCTTGACCAGCAGGCCGCGCTCCACCAGGCCGGCCAGGTCGCGGCGCAGCGTTTCGGCATGCACATCCGGGCATAGTTCCTGGAAGTCGCGGCTGGTGATGCGCTTATGCTGCCCCAGGAAGCCGATCGCCGCCTGCTGGCGCGGGTTCAGGGCCTCCACGCCTGCCGGCTGACCGGCGCTGCCCTGCACTGCGCCAGGCACGAGCGCGCCGCCTCCCGGCGCAGTGGGAAGTACCCCACCCATCACCGGCCCGCCCGCCGGGGCAGAATACACCTCAGCCGTGCCAGGCGCCGGGCGCGGCGGGAGCGCCACCGCCGGGGCTGCCACCGCCGAATATAGCGTCACCCGGAACGAACCACCCACTTCATTGAACCCTGCCGGCGGCCAGCCGCCCTGCTGCAGCAGGCCCACCACCCGGTTCAGCCCGAAACCCAGCCGCTCCACAAACCCCAGGTCGGCCAGCAGCTGCATGATCACCGGGTTGCGCGAGAAGCGCGCCTGGAACAGCGTGTCGAGCGTCATCGGTCCCGGCAGCCCACCGGGCGAATGGATCTCGATCCGGTCGGTGAACAGGTTGATATGCACCATATCGCCCTGCAGGTTGTAATCGCGGTGCGCGGCCGCGTTCACCAGCAGTTCACGCAGCGCCTCCAGCGGGTATTCGAGCCTCTCGGCATGCGCCAGCCCGTTCACCTGCACCACGCTGCGCAGGTTGTCGCGCAGGAACGCTTCGGCGGCATACAGCTGGTCCGGCAGGCAGCCGGAGATCTCCTGCTTGATAAAGCGCTCCGCCAGGCTGGGGCCGCTGAAACGCGCCGCCAGGATGGTCGCCCCCGGCAGCCAGCGCTGCGGTCGCCGGCCAAACATCAGCAGCCCGGCATAGGTGGGGCGATACGCCGGGCGTATCGCCCGACCATCCCCGGCCTGCGCCCCGCCCGGCGGCAGGCGCAGGCAGCCGCGCCGCAGCAGCACCTGCTCGCGGCTCTCGTCGCCCGGCAGGTCCAGCGCGGCCAGGTACGCATCCACCCGGTCCGGATCCAGGTCGTCCAGTGTGGCATCCGGCGGCGCCTGGGTCTCGAACTGCAGCGCGCCGCGCTCCACCAGCAGCTGGCGCAGCCGGCGGGCCGGCAGGGGATTGGTCTGCGCGCCTTCGCGCCCCAGGTACGAGCCGCCCACGCTGTACACGTTCGGCAGCCCCGCCGGCACGCTGACCAGCACCACGTTCACTACCCGCCCGCCCAGCGCCACGGGCACAGCCTGCGGCAGCGGCAGCACCAGCGGCGGGTCGACCAGCAGTGCAGCCTGGAAGACCAGGTCCTGCATCCCGCCCACGTCGCTCACTCCCAGCACCTGGGCCGAACGCGGCGCTACGCCCAGCAGCACACGACCACCCTGGGCGTTAGCCATCCCGCACAGCACCGCCGCCAGGCGGGTGGGCGAAACATCGCTGGGGAACCAGTGCAGGTCGGCCCCCATGCCCTGCGCCAGCAGCGCCTGCACGTCGATCGCCGGCATGCGCGCCTACGCTTCGACCGGGCCGCCGGGCCCTTCCGCCGGGCCGCTCTCGGCGCTGCCCTGGGCCAGCAGAGAGCCGCTCTGCGCCGCTTCCTGCACGATCTCGGCGGCGCTCTTCTCGGCCGGTTTCTCCGCCTCGGGCTTGTCCTTCTTGCGCCGTGAACGCGCCGGGCGGGCTTCTTCGGGCGGCGCCGGGGCCAGCGCCACGTCGATCACCTCGTCCATGTGCTCCACCGGCACGATCTTCAGATCGCTGCGGGCCTTCTTCGGCACATCCACCAGGTCTTTTAAGTTCTTGCGCGGCACAATCACGGTCTTAATCCCGGCCCGGTGCGCAGCCAGCACCTTCTCGCGCAGCCCACCCACCGGCAGCACTTTGCCGCGCAGCGTGATCTCGCCGGTCATGCCCACATCCTTGTAGACTTCTCGCCCGGTGAAGGCAGAGATCAACGCCGTGCACATCGTGATCCCGGCGCTGGGCCCATCCTTAGGGATGGCGCCTTCCGGGATGTGCAGGTGGATATCCACCTGCTCGTACACTTCCGGGTCGATGTTCAACTGGCGCGAGCGCGATTTCAGGAAAGAAAGCGCCGCCTGGGCCGATTCCTGCATCACATTGCCCACCTGCCCGGTGATCTGCATCCCGCCCTTGCCTTCCATCAGCAGCACTTCCACCGGCATGATCTCGCCGCCGTTCTCGGTCCAGGCCACGGCGGTCGCCACGCCCACTTCGTTCTGGCGCTCGGCTTCCAGGTTGAAGAACTGCGGCGGGCCGAGGAATTTCTCCACTGCCTGCGGGGTGACCACCGCCGGGAAGCGTTTGCTTTCCGCCTTCAGGCGCGCCAGTTTGCGGCACACCCGGCCGATCTCGCGCTCCAGGTTGCGCACCCCGGCCTCATAGGTATACTCGCGGATCACGCGCAGCACGCTGGCGTCCGGCAGACGCACTTCGCCATCCTGCAAGCCGTTCTCTTCGATCTGGCGCGGCACCAGGAAATGGCGGGCGATCTCCAGCTTCTCTTCTTCAATATAGCCGGGGAACTCAATCAACTCCATGCGGTCCAGCAGCGCCGGCGGGATCGTGCCGGTGGTGTTGGCGGTGGTGATGAACATCACCTTTGACAGGTCGTATGGCAGTTCCAGGTAGTGGTCCGAGAAAGCAAAGTTCTGCTCGGGATCCAGCACTTCCAGCAGCGCCGAGGCCGGGTCGCCGCGGAAATCCTGCCCCAGCTTGTCGATTTCGTCCAGCATAAACAGCGGGTTGATCGATTCCGCCCGCCGCATGGTCTGCAAGATGCGCCCGGGCAGTGCGCCGATATAGGTGCGGCGGTGACCGCGCATCTCGGCTTCGTCGCGCACCCCGCCCAGCGACAGGCGCACAAACTTGCGCCCCAGCGCTTCGGCGATCGAGCGCCCCAGCGAGGTCTTGCCGGTGCCCGGCGGGCCGACGAAACACAAAATCGGCTGGCGCAGGCGGCGCGGGTTCAGGCTGCGCACGGCGATGTATTCGAGGATGCGCTCTTTGGCCCGCGGTAGCCCGTAGTGGTCACGCTCCAGCACTTTTGAGGCGTGCCGCACATCCAGGTTGTCGTCGGTGGCGGTGGTCCAGGGCAGTTCGAGCACCCATTCGATATACGTGCGGATGATGCCCACCTCGGGCGACATCGGCGGCATCTGGGTCAGCCGCTCGACTTCCTTCAATGCCCGCACGCGCGCTTCATCCGGCAGCCCGGCGCTCTCCACGCGCGTTTGCAGTTCGTACACTTCGCGCGCCCACGGGTCGCCCTCGCCCAGTTCGGATTGGATCACCTTCATCTGCTCGCGCAGGTAGAACTCGCGCTGCGTGCGGTCCACCTCGCTCTGCGCTCGCGAGTGGATCTCATCTTCCAGCTCGAGCACATCGGCTTCTTTAGCCAGCAGCTGGATCACCGCTTTCAACCGCTCCAGCGGGTTGAGCATCCCCAGCAGGTCCAGGCGGGCGGGCAGCGGCGGAGCCACTGCCGTGGCAATCATATCCGACAACCACCCCGGGTCGTCGATGTTCAGCGCATACAGGTAGGCTTCTTCGGGCAGGCTGCGGTCCAGCTGCACGCATTTGTGGAACATCTCCAGCGCGGTGCGCATGGTCGCGTCGGTGCGGCGGTCCACATCCACACGCTCGTCGATCGGGCGGGCGCGCGCCACCAGGAACGGTTCCACCTGGGTGAACTCCACCAGCTCTAAGCGCCGGCGGCCCTGCACCAGCGCCGAGCTGGAGTTGTCGGGCATGCTCAGCAGCCGCCCCACCGCCATCTCGACCCCGATCTGGTAGAAATCGCCCGGGCCAGGGGTATCGTTCTCCGGGTCGCGTTGGGTCAGCGCGATGACCGTTTGATCGTTCATCTGCGCGTCTTCCACCGCCATCAGCGCCGCCGGCTGCGACAGGAACACCGGCGAGACCATGTGCGGAAAAACCACCAGGTCACGCAGCGGCAGCACCGGGCATTCGATCAGCCCATCTTCGTCGGGCACTGCATCCGGGATGTTATACAACTCTTCGGTGCGGTGATGCAGCGTTTCCCCGAATTCTTCGTCTTCGTCGTCGTCTCGCAAATTCCAGTCTTCTTTTGTCATGGTCTCTGATTGTACCAAGTTTCGCGTGCCCCAGCCGCAATAAAGATGCTGCCGGTGACCAATACCAGGTGATCGCCGTCCAGGCGGCGCAGCGCTTCGTCCAGCGCGTCCTTCACTTCAGACACGATGGTCACATCTCGCCCATAGCGGGCCGCCATTTCAACCAAAACCTGCGGGTCGGCCGCCCGCGGGTGGAACGAACGCGTGACGATTACCTGCTCCACGCGCGGCAGCAGCTCGTCGAACATGCCGGCGATGTCTTTATCTTCGGATGCCCCATACACCAGGATCACCCGCCGCCCTGGAAAGTAATCATCCAGCGCCTGGCGCAGTTTGTGGGCTGAATCGCGGTTGTGGGCCGAGTCGATCACCACCGGCGGGTCGCTCTGCAGCAGTTCAAAGCGCCCCGGCCAATTGGCCCGGGCAAACCCACGCTGGATCGCCGCCTGGCTGACCGTCAGCCCGGCCCCGGCCCGCCCGGCAGTCAGCAGGGCGGTATAGGCCACCGCAGCGTTCTCCACCTGGTGCGCCCCCAGCAGCGGGATCTGCAGTTCCAACGGTTCGCCATCCTCCTCCCACACCAGCAGGCTCTGCCGGCTCAGCGAGTGCACCCCCGGGCGAAAATGTACCGCTTCCCCCACCTGCACCAGCGGCGAGCCGCGCTCGGCGGCGATGCGCGCTACCACCGCCCGGGCTTGCTCCTGCTGCGGCGCCAGCACCACCGGCGCCCCGGGTTTGATGATCCCCGCCTTCTCGCCGGCGATCTGGCCCAGCGTGTCGCCCAACACCGCCTGGTGATCCAGCGAAAGCGAGGTAATCACCGAGACCAGCGGGGTGACGATGTTGGTGGCATCCAGGCGCCCACCCAGCCCCACTTCCAGCACCACTGCCGTGCAGCCCTGGCGGGCGAAATAATCCAGCGCCAGCCCGGTGGTGATCTCGAAGGTGGTCAGCTGGGTACCGGCGTCCAGCATCGGCCGCAGTTCGTCCACCAGCGCCACCAGCTCGGCCCGAGCAATCGGTTGGCCGTCCACCTGGATACGCTCGGTATAGTCGATCAGGTGCGGCGAGGTGTACAACCCCACCCGGTAGCCGGCTTCCTGCAGCGCCGCGGCGCACAGCGCCGAAACCGAGCCTTTGCCCTTCGTCCCAGCCACATGCAAGATCGGGTAGCGGTAGTGCGGGTTGCCCAGCGCCGCGGCAAAGCGGTGCATGCGGTCCAGCTCGAACTTGCCCGCCATCTGGGCGAATCCGCCGCGTGTCAGGCTGTAGTCGACAAAGCTGTAGAGGTAGTTGAGCGTATCCTGGTAAACTTGTTCGGCGTCCATGGTCGGAATGATTGTACTCGCGGCGGTCTCGCATGGCAAGATAGGGATTCTGCGCCGCAGTTGTTGGGCGGCGCATTGTGCGCTGCGGCTCTCATCAGAGCATAAGCTCCCAGGCGCAGCCCCAGCCGCCAACCGTGCTAAAATTAGCTCACCTATGTTGAGGAGATCTTTACGCATGCTGCTGCGTTTCGTGCTGGTCGGGCTTGTGCTGCTGCCGTTGGTCGTCCTGCTGCCCTGGGCGATCATCCGCTGGCGCGGGCATAACCAGACCTATACCATCCAGACCGTCCCCGAGCGGCGGGCGGCGGTTGTCTTCGGCGCCGGGTTGTGGCGCAACGGCTCACCCACTCCGGTGCTGAGCGACCGCGTGGCTACCGCCGCCGAGCTGTACTTTGAAGGCAAAGTCCAGCTGCTGCTGATGAGCGGCTGGCGCAGCTCCGAGCGCTACGACGAGCCGGGGGCGATGCGCGCGTATGCCATCCAGTTGGGTGTGCCCGAGCAGGCCATCCTGCTCGATTACGCCGGCGCCCGTTCGTACGACACCTGCTATCGCGCCCAGGCGCTCTTCGACCTGCAAGAGGTGGTGCTGGTCACCCAGCGCTTCCACCTCTCCCGGGCGCTGTTCCTGTGTAACCGGCTGGGACTGCCGGCGGTGGGCGTGGAGGCCGACCGGCGGATCTACCACCGCGCCTCGTCCGTCTATTGGAACCTGCGCGAGATGGGCGCCAGCTTATCGGCGGTGTGGGATATCTACGTCAGCCGCCCCGTCCCAGACCTGAGCAAAAACGAAATGCACATCCCAATGGAGGCCCAATGAACCGGCAAGCTGCCCTGGAGCTGGTACGCGAGTTCGTAAAAAACGAGAGCTTGGTGCGCCATATGCTCGCCGTAGAAGCGGCGATGGCGTTTTACGCTGAAAAATATGGCGAGGATGTGGAGGCCTGGCGCGTGGCGGCCCTGCTGCACGATTTTGACTGGGAGATCCACCCCACCCTGGAAGAGCACCCCCAGGCGGGCGTGCCGATTCTGCGCCAGCGCGGGGTGGACGAGGCCACCATCCGCGCCGTGCTCAGCCACGCCGACCATACCGGGGTGAGCCGCGACAGCCGCATGGAGAAGGCCCTGGCCGCCTGTGATGAAATCACCGGGCTGGTCACGGCGGTGGCGCTGGTACGCCCTTCACGCTCGCTGTATGACCTGAACGCTTCGTCGGTCAAGAAGAAGTGGAAGGACCGCGCCTTTGCCGCCGGGGCCAGCCGGGAAGAGATCGAGCACTGCACCGAGGCGTTTGGCGTGCCACTGTGGGAGCACGTCGACAACGTGATCCTGGCAATGCGCCGCATCGCCCCGGAACTGGGCCTGGAAGGTTCGCTTACTGCGTAACGATCTGGATATCCTGGCAGACAATCCCGCAGCGGCTCATCAGAGTTTCTACCAAACCCGCTTCGGGCATCTGGCTGGTAAAGCTGCGCCCATCCTTGAGCGCCAGGGTCACGATGTTGTCCTTCGCCACGCTGATCTGCTGCACTTCGCCGTTAAGCACCATCGCTTCAGCCTGCTCCCAGGGCACCTGGGAGCCGCTGGTCAGGTCCGGGTAAACCGGGGCAACGGTAGCCGCGACCTGCGGTTCGCTGCCGGCCGGGTAAGCGCTGTTATCAAGGCCCGGTGCGCTTTGCGGGTAGGCTTCCACAGCCGGGTAGGCGCCGTTGTCGAGGCCCGGCGCGCTCGGCGGGTAGGCTTCCACAGCCGGGTAAGCGCTGTCTGCCGGCTGGGCCGGGGCTTCCGGTTTTGAAACCGCCGGGGCGGTGCAGGCGGTCACC
Source organism: Chloroflexota bacterium (assembly GCA_046089985.1). Classification (GTDB taxonomy): domain Bacteria; phylum Chloroflexota; class Anaerolineae; order Anaerolineales; family UBA4823; genus RBG-16-57-11. Next base: position 4,575 of record JBJSYW010000091.1, on the reverse strand, counting down.
AGCAGCATCAAAATGAAGATCGCAACCATGGATCGGTACTTCATACAGTCTCCTTACAGAAATTCTACCGGCACAACCGGTAGGGGAATCGACCCTGGTATTATAAACGTATTTCGCCCGCCCCTGTCATCCGTCGTCCGATACGGTTGACAGGGGCGCGATTTTGCGCTACACTCCGCCTATACGAAAACTACTGGACATTTGTGCGAGGACAAGAATGACGCCTGATACCCCCCCGAAGAACCTGCCAGCCAGCGCCCATATCACCGGCGCCAGCCTGCTTTCCCCCACCATCCAGGCCTGGTCGATCTACCTGACCGACCAGGGGGTCTCCAACCACACCCTGAAAGCCTTCACTTCCGACCTGAACCTGTTCGCCGCCTACGCCCCGGCCGACCGCACCCTGGGCGAGGTCTCCACCGTCGAGCTGACTCATTTCCTGGAATGGCTGCAGAACGGGCGCGGGGTGCCCTGCAGTCCCAAAACCCTGGCCCGGCGCATCACCTCGCTGAAGGCCTTCTTCCGCTGGCTGCTGCAGTACGGCGTGATCTTAGCCGACCCGGCCGAGAAGATCCCGCAGCGCACCGTGATCAGCCCGCTGCCTGAAGTGCTGGCGCCCGAGGAAGCCGAAGCGGTGCTGGCCGCGGCCGAAGCGCACCGCCGCGCCGCCCGCCCGGATGCCCGCCCCTACGCCCTGCTGGCGCTGCTGCTGCAGACCGGCGTCAAGAAGGGCGAGACCCTGGCGATCAGCCCCAACCACGTCGTCGAAGACGCCCCCGAAGGGCCGTTCCTGTTCGTGCGCTACGCCAGCCCGGCCAACCGCTACAAAGAACGCAAAATCGCCCTCTCCGAGGGCTGGCTGGAAGCCTACCATGAGTACGCCGGGCAGTACGAGCTGGGCGACCGGCTGTTCCCCTGGTCGCCGCGCCGCCTGGAATACCTGCTCGAAGACCTGGGCGTGGAAGCCGGGCTGACCAAGCACCTGTCCTTTGACATGTGCCGCTGGAGCTGCGCGCTGGACGATCTGCGCAGCGGGCAGGACCGCGACGCTATCCGCCAGAAGCTGGGCATCTCCAAGGTCCAGTGGCGCGAGATTGGGATGAAGCTGGATAAGCTGCTGAGCGGGACCGAACAGGCGGCCTAGCCGCCGATCTGGCTCATCACCCGGTTGAGTGGGGCGTCGCCTTCTGCCAGGCGGTGCCCCATGGGTTTGCGCCACAGCGCGTCGATGATCAGCGAGCGCAGTTCCTGGTCGCTGGCGCCGGCACGCAGTGGGGTCAGCAGGTCGGCTTCATCTTCCCGCAGCAGGCACAGACGCAGCCGTCCGTCGGCCGTCAGCCGGGCCCGGCTGCACGAATGGCAGAACGGCTTGCTGACGGTGGAGATAAAGCCCACCACCCCGCGCGCACCTGGCAGGCGGAAGATTTCCGCTTCGCCGTCCAGCTCGCCATTGTTCAGCGGCTGCAGCGGGCCGAGCGCCGCCTGGATGTGGCGGCTGATCTCGTCCATCGGCACGCCCTGCATGCGCTGGAACTCGGTCGCCCCAGCAAAAGGCATCATTTCGATGAAACGCACCTGCCAGTCGTGCTCTAACGTCAGGCGCGCCAGGTCGATCACGTCGGCTTCGTTGTAGTCGCGCACCACCACCGCATTGATCTTGATCGGCGTCAGCCCGGCCTGCTCGGCGGCCTGGATGCCGGCCCACACGTCTTCCAGCCGGCCGCGGCGGGTCAGGCGCTGGAACTTGTTCGGGTCCAACGTATCCAGGCTAAAGTTGACCCGCGTCAGGCCGGCCCGGGCCAGCGCTTCGGCCTGCTGCGCCACCAAAATGCCGTTGCTGGTCATCGACAGGCGGCGCACCCCCGGCACCGCCGTAATCGCCGCCACCAGGTCCACGATGTGGGCGCGCACCATCGGCTCCCCGCCGGTCAGCCGGAACTTGTCAAAACCCAGCCCGGCGAACAGCCGCACCAGGCGCACGATCTCGGCATCCTGCAGCAGTTCGTTTATCGGCTGGAAGGTGATGTCTTCCGGCATGCAGTACACGCAGCGCAGGTTGCAGTGATCGGTCAGACTGATACGCAGGTAATGCAGGCGGCGACCATAGCGATCAAGAGCCATTCAAACATCCTTCATAACTTTAATAGGGGGCGCTACCCAGTCGCCTGCCATTATATGATGGAACCAACCAGGTTCCCACTATAAAATAAAACTTAGCATAGCGGACCGCTGGGGCATCCGGCTTACTTAGCGATCATGCCGATTACCATCGACAGGATCACGATCACGCCCAAGGCGACAAACATCAGCTGCTGCATGCGCAGGTTGCGAGTTTCGCGTTTGCTGGGTGCATTCTTCTTCGATTTCATTTGGACCTCCACGTTCAATATCAACCGGGCGCCAGGCGCCGTGCGTTATTCCAGGCCGGCCTTGATGTTCTGGGCCAGGGCCAGCGTAATCCCCGGGACGTGCGTCAATTCTTCCAGCGTGGCCTCCCGGATGGCCTCCACCGAACCAAAATGGGTCAGCAGCGCCTTGCGCCGCGCCGGCCCGATGCCCTGCACCACATCCAGCCGCGAGGCCAGCCCCTTGCGCGTGCGCTGGGCGCGGTGGGCTGTGATCGCAAAGCGGTGCGCTTCATCCCGCACGCGCTGCACCAGGTACAGCCCCTGCGAGCTGCGCGGCAGGATCACCGGGTAGGGCCGGTGCGGCTGGAACAACTCTTCGCGCTGCTTCGCCAGCCCCACCACCGGCACGGTCTCGGTCAGCCCGAATGCTTCCAGCACCTTCACCGCCCGGCCCAACTGCCCCTTGCCGCCGTCGACGATCAACAGGTCGGGCAGCACCGAGAAAGCCAGGTCGACCTTCTTGCCCACCACTCCGTCGCTCTCCTGGGCCGATTTCCAGCGGTTCAGCCGTCGGGTGAGCACTTCTTCCATGCTGGCGAAATCGTCCGGACCTTCCACCGAGCGGATGTTAAAGCGCCGGTAGAGCGATTTCTTCGGCGCGCCGTGCTCAAAGACGACCATGCTGCCCACCGCCGAAGTGCCCTGCGTGTTGGAGATGTCATAGCACTCGATCCGTCCGATTGGCTTCGCCAGGCCCAGCGCCTGCTGCACCTCCAGCAGCGCCTGTTCCTGGCGGTGCGTATCAAGCTGCCACTGCGCCTGCAGGGCATGCAGCGTTTCGGCGGCGTTCTCCGCCGCCATGTGGATCAGGTCGTCCTGCGAGGATCCCTGGTGCGGCACCAGGATCTCCACCTTACGGTCTTCCCTGCGCTGGCTCAACCACTGCCGGATGATCCCGGCTTCTTCCACTTCCTGCGGCAGCAGCACCTGCGGCGGCACCACGGAGGCCTGGTTGTAGAACTGCTTCAAAAACTCCGCCATCACCTCGGCGTCGCTCTCCTCCGCCGCGCCTTCCAGCAGGAAGTAATCCCGCCCGATCAGCTTGCCCCCACGGATGAAGAACACCTGCACGCAGGCTTCACCGTCCGAACGCGCCATTGCCAGCACATCCGAGTCGATGTACTCGCTGGAGATCACCTTCTGCCGCTCGACCACCGTCTCGATGGCGCGGATCTGGTCGCGCAGCGTGGCGGCGCGCTCGAAGCGCAGCGCTTCAGCGGCCTGGTCCATCTCTAACCGCAGGCGCTGCACGATCTTCTCGGTGCGCCCGTCCAGGAACTCGCACAGGTCGGCGATCATCTGGCGGTAGCCGTCTCGGTCGATCTTGCCGATGCACGGCGCGCTGCACAACTTGATGTCATAATACAGGCAGGCCCGCTCATCCTGCCCGGTGATCTCGCGGTCACAGGTCAGGTAAGGGAAAATGCGCCGGATCAGGTCCAGCGTCTGGTGCACCGCCCATACACTGGTGTATGGGCCAAAATAGCGCGAGCCGTCCTGGTCCATCTGGCGCGTGACGGTCACCGTGGGGTACGAGCTGGCCCAGTGGACCTTGATGTAGGGGTAGCGCTTGTCATCCTTCAGGCGCACGTTATAGTGCGGACGGTGCTTCTTGATCAGGTTCATTTCCAGGATCAAGGCTTCCAGTTCCGACCCGACCACAATCCACTCGATATCCACAATGTGGGTTACCAGGCGCTGCGTGCGCGGATGCTGGTTAGCCCCCGACTGGAAGTACGAGCGCACGCGGTGGCGCAAGTTGATTGCCTTGCCCACGTAGATCACCTTGCCGTCGCCATCCTTCATCAGGTAGCAGCCGGGCTTATTCGGCAGGGTGTCCAGGATACCTTTCAGATGCTCCGATAACTTACGCGCCATACGTCTTCCTTAACGGCTACCAATAATATCATAAAAGGCTGAGAGCCAGCTAAATGCGGGGAGCGCCGGTGAGCACAGCGGTTGTTGCCGCGCTGTGTTAGAATCAGCCCAGGGCGTTAGCCGAGGCGGAAACTTACCCTGGAGGCAGGCATGCGAAAAATCGCCATTGCGCTTTCGAAAGGCGGCGTGGGCAAGACCACCAGCGCGGTCAACCTGGCAGCCGGGCTGGCGCGCGCCGGAAGGCGCGTCTTGTTGGTCGACGTTGACACGCAGGGGCAGGTCAGCCGGG
>JBJSYW010000090.1:0-3311 GCA_046089985.1 Chloroflexota bacterium | reverse complement strand
CATCCCAACCAGGTTGGCATGCAGTTCGGCCAGCAGTTCGCCCGCAGATTGGTAGCGCTGGTTGGGGTCCAGCGACATCACCTGCTCGATCGCCCGGCTCAACCGTTCCGGCACGCGCGGGTTCAACTGGCTGGCGGGCGTCAGCATTTTGCCGGTCATCCGCTGCACGCTCTCGGGCGGCTCGCGGCCGGTCAGCAGCGTGTACAGGGTCGCCCCCAGCGCATACAGGTCGGTGCGCACATCGGTATGGCCCATCCCGTACTGCTCCGGCGGGGCATACCCGGGTGTGATCGCCCGCGCCCCCACCGTGGTGCTGGTGGTGCCTTCCGAGGTCTTCACCAGCCCAAAATCAACCAGCATCGCCCGCCCCTGCGGGGTGATGCGGATATTGGCCGGCTTGATATCGCGGTGCAGGATTGGCGGGCGCTGCCCGTGCAGGTACACCAGCGCTTCCGCCACCTGCCCGATCCAGCTGAGCGCCGGCAGCGTCTCGGCCATCCCCTGCCGCCCCACCAGGCTGTTCAGGTCTTCGCCATCTACGAAGTCCATCACCAGGTACTGCCCCATCCCGTTGAGCGTGAAGTGGTCGATCACCCGCGGCAGGTTCTGGTGGCTCAGGTTGGCCAGCACCGTGGCCTCGCGCGTGAACTGCCGCTGTGCTTCGACCGACGCATCCAGGTTCTCTTTGACCGCCACCGCCTTGCTCAGCCGCAGGTCCCAGGCCTTATAGACTGCCCCGAACCCACCCCGCCCCAACTCATGTTCGATGCGGTAGCGCCCCTCCAGGATCGACCCGATCGTTACCTGCGGCTGGGAAAGGCGCGCCGGTCCGGACGGCGCCCCCGGCCCGCTCAGCAGCGGCGTGCCGCACTCGTTGCAAAATCGGGCCGTAACGTTGTTGCGCGCCCCGCACTGTGGGCAGATGTTCTCGGCCATGTGGCACCTCCAGCCTCTTTATTGGTAACACATATGGTGGACCAGGCGGCCCAGCGCGTCCTTGATGTACGCACAATCTCCATCGTTTTCCCAGATGGGCGATAAGCTGAAGTAAGAAAAACCGCACGAAGTGGGATGATACTCGTTGGTGTACACCCGGCAGTACTGGCCCGGGCCAAGGACGAAGTTGGGGAAGACGAAGGTGTGGTGGGCTTCATCCTGCAGCGTCCAGCCTTTCAGTTGGATCGACCAATCGCTGTCATTGCGAAACTCGACGTACTCTTCGGGCTCTTCCCAAATTGTACCGCGCTCCGAAATCTTCGTAATGATCAATTGCCCAATCTCAGCCACGGTGGCGCTGGGCAGCGGGATCAGCGTGCGGGTTGGGGTGGCGGTGGCAGCCCACAGCCCGCGCTCGGCGTTGATCGCCCGGCTCTCTGCCTGCAGCAGGTGGGCGCTGCAGCGCAGGTTGGGCGCTTCATCGACGGCATTGGCATAGCCTGCCTCAATCAGCGCCTGGTTGACCAGCTTGCCGCCTGCGATCACGTAGCGCAGCCGCCGCCCTTCGCTGTCTTGATCCTGCACATCGCGGTACAACAGCACGTTCTGCCCTTCCACCAGCCGCCGGTTGGCCTCTGTCGAGCGTGTCCAGATCGTGTAGTCGCTCGAAAAATCCAGCATCCCCGCCCCGATGTAGCGCACCTGCTGCACCTGCCCGTCGATCTCCACTTCGATCGTCACCCCGTCGATGACCTTAACCACCCGCCCGCGCTCGACCGGGCCGTTCCAGCTCAGGCACCAGCCGTCCTGCCCGCCCGGCAGCGCCGCCGGGCCGGGCGTCTCGCTTGACTGCGCGCCGGGGGTCAGGGCCTGGCCCGGGACCAGCGTCTCGAGCAGCGGGATCTCCTGCGGGGTCAGCGGCAGCAGCGTTTCGATCAACCCGCCGGCGGCGGCCTGGAGCGTTTCGCTCAGCGGGCTGCTCCCGCCCAGCGGGGCCGCCCCGCTGGACGCTGCGTCTGTGGTCCGCGCCGCGGCGGTCTGCGCCGCCGCCCCGGCTGCCGGCGTGCGCCCGCCCGGGCGCGGCGGGGGTGGCTGAAACGGCGGTGTGCGCAGCGGTCGTGTGGCGGTGACGGCAGCCTGACCGGCTTGCCCGGCCCGGCCTGCATAAACCGCCGCCCCGAGCACCAGGCAGGCGCATATCCCCACCAGCGCCGCCAGTCCCACCAACGCCGCGGCTGCACCCAGCCCGCGCCCGGTGTTACTCGCCATCCTCTCCCCGCGCTTGCTTCAGCAGCGCCTGCCGCAGCACGTTGATCGGCTGCAGCTCGCCCTGCGCGTCCCGGTAGTACCAGTGTTCCCAGCCGTTGCACGGGCTGCCGCCCATCAACTGCCGGCCGAGCGCGTGGATCGAGCCTTCCAGGCCGTCCATGTGCAGCGTACCGTCGGCCCGCACCAGTGCGGCTTGCGCTGAGTTGCGCCGGAAGTACAGCGCCTGTCCCGGCTGCAGCGCCCCGGCCTCCAGCAGCCTGCCGAAGGGCAGGCGCGGCGCGCTTGCCCGCCGCTCGCCGGCCGCGTACACCTGGGCGGCGTATTCACCCGCCTGCACCGCCTCGATGCGCCGGCGGGCGATCTCGATGTACCCCGCCTCGCGCTCGATGCCGATCCAGCGCCGGTGCAGCTTCTTTGCCACCGCCCCGCTCGTCCCGCTGCCGAAGAACGGGTCCAGCACCACATCCCCCGGGCGGGTGGACGCCAGCAGCAGCCGGTACAGCAGCGCCTCCGGCTTCTGGGTGGGGTGGGCCTTCTTCCCGTCCACCTTGATCCGCTCCGGCCCGGAGCAGATCGGCAGCGTCCAATCGCTGCGCATTTGCAGGTCGTCGTTCAGGGCCTTCATGGCCCGGTGGTTGAAGGTGTAGCGCGCCCCGCGCGCCTTGCAGGCCCAGATCAGCGTTTCGTGGGCGTTGGTGAAGCGCACGCCGCGGAAATTCGGCATCGGGTTGGTCTTGATCCAGACGATATCGTTCAGGAACCAGTACCCCAGGTCCTGCAGGATCGTCCCGAGGCGGTAGATATTATGGTAAGAGCCGATCACCCAGATCGCGCCGCTGTCTTTCAACACCCGCCGGCAGCCCGCCAGCCACGCCCGGCTGAAAGCGTCATAGGCCTGAAAATCGGCGAAGCGGTCCCAGTCGTCATCCACCGCGTCCACCCGGGTCATGTTCGGCCGGTACAGATCCTGCTGCAGCTGCAGGTTGTAGGGCGGGTCGGCAAAGACCAGGTCCACCGATTTCTCCGGCAGTTGGGCCAGCACCTCCGTGCAGTCTCCCTGCAAGATCTGGTCGAGCGGCAGCGTTTACTACATCTTTGCATTCCTT
>JBJSYW010000089.1:0-11339 GCA_046089985.1 Chloroflexota bacterium | reverse complement strand
GGCCGGCCGCCGCCGCCAGCTCTTTGCGCGGCACAATCCCGATCGCCGCGCCCACCAGGTCGCAGGCGATCTGCTCGCCGCTGGAGAGGCGCACGCCGCGCACCCGGTCTTTGCCCAGGATCTCGACCGCCTGGGTGTGGGCGTGGATTTGCAGCCCGGCGGCGCACAGGCGCTGCTCGATGATCTGCGATTCGTCCTGGTCCAGCACCCCGCTCCAGTAGCGGGTCGAGCGCATCAGGTAGTGCACGCTCAGGCCGCGCGCCAGCAGCCCTTCAGCGATCTCCAGCGCGGTGATGCCGCCGCCGATCACCACCGCGCTGCGCCCGCGCCGGGCATACCGGATCAGCGCCCGGGCATCTTGCAGGTGATCCAGCTTGAACACCCCGGGCAGCCCGGCGCCCGGCAGTTCCAGGCGCGCCGCCAGCGCCCCGGTGGCCAGCAGCAGGCGGGTGTATGGCAGGGCGCTGCCATCCTGCAGGAAAGCCAGCCGCATGGCGCGGTCAATCCGCTCCACCCGGCCCAGGATACGCCGGGCGCGCAGCCGGCGCAGGTCGCCGGCGGTCAGGCCAAACAGCTGTGCTTCCGGGATTTCGTTGTTCAACAGGTAGGCCAGCCCGGGACGCGAGTACAGGCTATCGCGCTCTTCACCCACCAGGGTAATCCGGGCGTGGATATCGTGCGCGCGGACCGCGGCTGCCGCTGAGAAGGCGGCGATGCCGGTCCCGACCAGGAGGAAATCGGCAGTGGTCATCGATGGTTCAGGTAAACAGGTCGGTCTTCTCAAAGCGCAGCACGCTGCGCGGGCAGCGCCGGATGCACTCGCCGCAGGTCAGGCAGCGGCTGTCGCGGATCGGCTCGCCCGACCAGGCATAGCGGCGTACGTCGATGGCGATCGGGCAGTTGTACGAGCAGATGCCGCACTGCACACAGCGGCTCGGGTCTGCACGAACCTGCGCTTCAGCCAGCGCCTGGCGGCGCTGGCTTTCCTGGGAAAAGGGCGACAGAAAGGCCATCGTCTGAATTCTACTCCAATCCAGCCTGAATTCGGGATAACTTGCCCGGTCTGTGCCAGGCGAGGCGCGGCCGGTCAGACGGCATATTCATGCGCCGGGCAGTCCGCATCGACCGGGATATCCAGGGCCAGCGCAGCGGCGAAGTCAGCCAGCCGGGGGCGCGCGGGCCAGCGGAACAGGTGCGCCGGGCAGCGGCAGTCGGATGCGCCGAAGCGCGGCCAGGGAACCGTAACGCCCGGCAGGCGCAGGCAGGCGTGCGTCCAGGCGTGCTCCAGCCGGCGCGCATCGCAGGTAATCCAGGCGGCCTGCAGCGGGGCGGCGGCTTTCAGCGCATCGATGTGCCAGTGCCGGCGAGCCGCCGGGGCCAGGTGGTGCTTCAGGCGGCCGCGCAGCCCGCCTGGGCCAAAGGCGCTGCCCACATAGACGTACCAGCCGGGCGCCAGCGGCTGCACGCCCAGCCGCCGGACCGGGGCGGGCTGCGCTTCAAAGCAGCGCAGCAGCAGCGCGTAGGTGCCCGGCACAGGCGGGATATCCGCCGCCGCTAGCTGCGCGTCCACAGGCTCTCAAAGGCCGGCGGGATCTGCCCCGCCAGCGCCAGCGCCAGGCGGCGGGCTTCGCCCTCGTCATACGCGCCGGTCGTACGCCACAGCACCTGCCCGGCCCGGTCGATCAGCAGCAGCGTGATCGTGGCTTCGCTTTCGATCACCAGGCTGCGGCGGAACTCGGCCGTATCCAGGTAGAGCGTGATGGTGCGGTCGCGCGCCTTCTGGTTGGGGATGCCCGCCCGCATGCCCTCGTTCAACAGCGTGCGCGAGAGCAGGTTCATGCGGTAGATCGTCGGCAGTTCGTAATAGGCCAGGCCCGGAAAAAGCTGCTCCAGCTCGGTCAGCAGCGGGATCCAGGTGTCGACCAGGTCCTGCTGCCAGCGCTGGAAGGGCACAATCAGCAAGTTGACCTGCCCCTGCAGCCCGCCGGGCAGGTCGATGCGCCGGCGCTGCAGGTTGTAACCGGATACGCTTGGGAAACGCACGTCAGACATGCTTCAGCCTCACAGGTTGAGTGGGCGGCCGCGGCACGGCCTGCCCAGATTCTACCTCAATTACCTACGCAATTCCCGCAATACTCTTCGCAAAATCCCGAAATTCTTCCGTAAGTTTTGCGTCCGGCGCGCGTAGTAGTACTGAGGTACCAAATTGGGTGCCATGATATCCTATCCCTGCAGCAAATAACACCCCTGCGGTACAAATCGCCCGAATTCATAAGCGCCTGACCGCTCCGCCGGCCGGGCAACTCAAAAGGAGAAAACTATGTTCCGCAATATGAAAGTCCTGTTCATCGCCCTGCTCGCCCTGGTCATTGCCGGCGGCGCCTATGCCTTCGCTGCGGCCAATGTGGTCCCCGACAGTGCCGGTGGTTACAAGGCCAACACCGTTTCCGGCTACACCATCACCAATATTATCTACGACCTGGATAACGCTGATCCCACCACCCTGGACGCGATCACCTTCGACGTTTCCCCGACTTCCGGCTCGGTCAAAGCAGCCACGGTTAAGGTGCAGCTTGCCAATGCCGGCACCTGGACGGACTGCACCCTGGCTGACGGCACCCTGCCGGCCGTGCATGTCACCTGCACCTACGGCAGCCTGGCGTTCGACCAGGTGACGGCCCTGAATATCGTCGCCAGCGGCTCGGCCGACCCGACCCCCAATCCGTAAGTTACCGGTAGATCCTCCCCTTACCATCCTTTCCCCGCCGATAAGGCCTGGCGCTGCACAGGCCTTATCGGCACAAACCGCTTATGAACACTCACCGGACCCTGCCCGCCCCGCTTGACTACCTGCTGCTGGCTGCCGGATTGGCCGCCATCTGGCTGCTCTTCGCCCCCGCCCGGCTGGGCGGGCAGGTGTCTTACGTGATGGTCAACGGCATCAGCATGCTGCCCAAGTACCACCGCAGCGACCTGGTGATTGTGCGCAAGTCCCCCACCTACCAGATCGGCGACGTCGTCGCCTACCACGATGCGGTCATGGAAGCCGATGTGATCCACCGCATCATCGCCGTCGACCAGCGCCGCTATGTCTTGCAGGGCGACAACAATGCCTGGATCGACAGCTACCGGCCCACCGCCGAGGAGATTATCGGCCGGCAGTGGCTGCACCTGCCCCGCCTGGGCAGCGCCATCGCCTGGATGCGCCTGCCCCTTAACATGGCCCTGGTCAGCGGGCTGCTGAGCGTGATGTTTATGTCCACTTCCCTGACGACCACTTCCCCCTCTCCCAACCGCTCCCAGCCGGGCAAGCGCAAGCCCCCCCTCAGCCCGGCCGGCTGGTTCGAGACCGCCCTGTACATCCTGCTGGCGGCGGCGCTGCTTTCGCTGGGGCTGGCGCTGTTCGCCTTTATCAAACCGCTGCAGCGCCCCGCCGGTGACATCGCCTACGAGCAGCACGGCGCGTTCTCGTATTCGGCCGCCGGCAGCCCGGGCGTGTATGACACCGGGCAGGTGCGCTCCGGCGAACCGATCTTCATCAAGCTGGCCTGCACGCTCAACCTGGGCTTCGACTACGCCCTGCAAGCGCCCCAGCCCGAGCAGGTGACCGGCGCCTGGCAGTTCACCGCCCGCGTGGTCGACCCATCCAGCGGCTGGGGGCGCAGCCTGCCGCTCACCCAACCGGCGGCCTTCAGCGGGCCGGCCTTCACAGGTCAGGCCAGGCTTGACCTGTGCCAGGTGATCGCCCTGGTTGACGAGGTCGAAGCGCAGACCGGCTTCCGCTCCAACGCCTACACCCTGCTGGTCACCGCCGGCGTCACTGCCACGGGCAGCATCGCCGGGCAGCCCTTCGACGAGACCTTCGCCCCACAGCTGACCTTCCGCTTTGACCGCCTGCACTTCTTCCTGGCCGAAGAATCGGCCGGTAAGGACCCGCTGCAGACCATGCAGCCCGGCGCTATCCAGCACCCAGGGATGATCGCCAACAGCGTGCAACTGTTCGGCAAGCAGCCCACCATCGAGGCGCTGCGCATCGCCGCCGCGCTGGGGCTGCTGTTTTCGCTCGACGGGCTGCTGGTGTTGGCGATGATCTATTACACCACCAGCAAGCACAGCCGGGCCGGGGCGATCCGCATGCGCTACAGCGGCATGCTGATCGAGGTACAGCACCCGCCGGCCAACGGCCAACTGCCGGTGATCGAGCTGTGCGCCATCGAAGACCTGGCCCGCCTGGCGGAGCGTTCCGGGGCACTGATCATGCACCACCGCCAGGGGCCGCTGCACATCTACCAGGTGCAGTGCGACGGGGCGATCTACCGCTGCGCCTGCAAACGCCTGCCGGCGCGCAGGCCGGCCTGAGACCGCAAGCCGGCAGGTCAGTTCAGCCGGTCCAGCTCGGCCTGCAGCGCCGGGCGCAGGGTCTCGAAGTCCAGCCCGTTCTGCAGGCAGAAGTCGCGCACGGTCAGGCCCAGCGATGGCGGCAGCGGCAGTCCGATCACCGCTTCGATCGTCTCAGGCTTCAAGCCCCACTCGATCAGCTCGGCGAAAGTGGTCTTGCCACGGATCGTGCCCGGGCTGACCTGCGGGGTATGGGCGGGAGTGAGCGCCGCATCGCCCGGCTGGGCTGGCGCCGGGAGCGGGGCGCTCTCCGGCTGGGATGCAGCGGGGGCCGGAGTTTGCGCCGCCTCCGGTTGGGCCGGGGCGGCCCCGGCGTGGTTCAGGTCCGGGACGCGGTGCGTCTCCAGGTAGGCGGCCTGCTCGGCGCCCAACGACCGCTCGCCCAGGATCTGCGCCGCGGCTTCGGGCAGGTAGATATCGGCGCTCAGGTCGATGGGCAGCCCCAGGTAGAAAGCTACGAACAGGCGCACCGAAGCAGTGCCCACCTCTTGCGGGCTGTCCAGGTACATCTCTTCCAGCCCTTTGACCGCGAAAGCTGCGGGGGCATCGCTCTGCACCCCAAACGCCTGCGCCAGCAGCCCCGCCGGTATGCCAAAGTTCTTTTCCACGTCGCCAAACGTATATGAGCCGCGGATGTCGGCCGGGTTGGCCTGCCCGGCGAACTCGCCTTCCGCATATACCGCCGCTTCCTTGCTGGATGTGGTCTGCCACCATCCCAGCGCGCTGGAGAAGAAAATCCCGCCGAACAACACGGCGATCACGATCGCCGCCAGGGGTTTTGAAGTCAGCCTCATTTGACACCTTCCAGGGGGATGATCACCGGCTTGGGCATCGCGCCGGGGGTGGTGAACTCAACCGTGCGCGCCACCGGGCAGACCGCCTCGGAGGTGCATTCCAGGCACGAGATGCACTGGTGATCGCGCACCACCGTCTTGGTATCCACGGCAATGTTCATCGGGCACAGGATCGAGCAGGCGCCGTCGGCCTTGCAGGTGGCGGCATTGCGGCGGATGGCGAACACCCGGAACAGGTTGCTCAGACCCAGCACCGCCCCGTACGGGCAGGCATACTTGCACCACGGGCGCTCGACGAAGAACGACAGCCCCAGCGTCGCCGCCAACACGCCCAACCCGATCAGCGAGACCTCGCTGGACCAGAAATTGAATAGTGCAAAGTACGGGTCGTATTCCTGAAAGATCAGTTTGCCGGTCACGGCGGTCATGTACAGCACCCAGGCCAACATGCCGTAACGCAGGTAGCGCAGCGCCTGGTCCAGCCGGGGCGGCACAAAGCGGTTGAAGCGTTTCTTGAAGTACTTGCGCCCAAAACCGCTGACCCACTCCTGGATCGTGCCCAGCGGGCAGACCCAGCCGCAGAACACCGGCCCGAACAGCACCGCCAGCACAAACCCGATCGCCATCAGCGCGAACGATGACGAGTGGATCTTCTGCACAAAGGTACCCACCGCAGCGAACTGGTAGAGCGACACCACCCCGCCGAACGGGCAGACGGCGTGCAGGCTGGCCGACGACAGCAGCACAATCCCCCGCCCGCTCTCAACCAGGGTGTGGTTAATCGAGATCAGCGCGATCAGGGCGAAGAAGCCCCACTGCACCACCTTGCGCAGCCAGATCGAGCGCGGCCGGAACAGCCGGTAGCGTTTTCCAAACAGCTTAATCATCTTTTTCTCCTCCTCACGGGTGAGCGCGCGGCTGCGCGCCGGTTTAAGCAGGATTTTATGCCACGGATGTGTAGAACCTGTGAACGCGATGTGAAGATCTGCCGTTCATCCGGGCACGCGGCGGGGAACGGCGCAGCGGGCAACCCTTAAGCGGTATACTTGGCCAAACACCCTGCGCCGGCCTGCCCGGTCCAACACCCCAGGAGAGAAAAACGATGCCCAGTTTCAAAAGCCAGCTGCTGTACTTTTTGATGAAAAACCGCCACCTGCTGCGCGGCCGGCTGCGTGCCCCGGTATGGGACATGAACACCTCAATCGAGGATTTCCGCCGCCAGGCGGAGGGCACCACCCGCGCCCTGACCCAGCCGGTGGAAGGCGTGCGCGCCGAGCGGCTGACGGTGTGCGGTCTGCCTGCCGAGTGGCTGATCCCGGAGAACGAGATCCCCAGGCGGGCAATCCTGTATGCCATTGGCGGCGGCTATGTCAGCGGCTCATGCAATGATCATCGCGCCATGATCTCCAAGCTGGCGCGCGGCAGCCGGGTGCGCGTCCTGCTGCTGGAGCATCGCCTGGCGCCGGAACACCGCTTCCCGGCCCCGGTGGAGGACATGCTCGCCGGCTACCAATGGCTGCTCGAGCAGGGCTACCAGGCCGCCCAGCTGCAGCTGGCCGGCGAATCGGCCGGCGGCGGGCTGGCCCTGGCTGCCCTGCTGGCGCTGCGTGACCGCGGCCTGCCGCTGCCCGCTGCAGCGGCGGTCATGTCTCCCTTCACCGACCTGGCCCTGACCGGCGAGTCGCACGTCACCCGCGCCCGGCAGTGCCTGTCGCCGCGCGGCATGTCCGAGGTGTGCGTACGCCACTACCTGGGCGACCAGGACCCGCGCCACCCCTGGGCCTCTCCGCTGTACGGCGACCTGCGCGGCCTGCCGCCGCTGCTGATCTACGTGGGCGATTATGAAACCCTGCGCGACGACGCAACCCGTTTCGCCGCCAAAGCGCAGGCCGCCGGCATGGATGTCACCCTGCGCATCGGTGCGCAGATGATCCACTGTTACCCGCTGCTGGCCCCGATGTTCCCCGAAGCCACCCAGGCGCTGGACGAGATCTGCGAGTTTATCCGCAAGCACACCTGAGCTATCCAACCGGGTGGGTGCGCAGCCTCCAGTTGAGCCGGAAGAGCAGCGCGATCGCCAGCAGCGGGCCGACGAACAGCAGCAGGTTGCCGGGCAAATACATCGAGCGGCCCCCGCTGACGGTCAGCACGAAGAAACCGGCTGCCGCCAGTAAAAACGCCCAGAACCCCAGCCACTCTCGCCGCCAGGCCAGCGCCAGACAGGTCGCCAATCCCAACGACGGCAGCATGTGCATGGCAAAAGCGCCCAGCATGTGCCACAGGCTGCGCCCCTGCTCAAATGAATCCAGCGCAAACAGGCTGACAAACAGGATGATCAGGATGCCCGCCACGCGCGGCGCCCAGTACACCCACTTCGCCAGCCGCCCATCCAGCGCTCCAGCCCGCAGCTGCCGCTTGGCGATCACCAGCAGCGCGATCGAGCCGTACAACAGCGCCAGCGGCACCGAGAGCAGCAGAATGTTCACCATCAGCATCCAGACCGGCGCCGGCTCCACCAGGTTGCCCCGGTTCAACCCCACCTGCGACAGCACAAACAGCGCCCCCAACCCGCCAAACAGGCCCCAATCGGCCGCTTGCAGCGCTCGCTTATCCATTCTTCACCGCCTCTCTATCTGCTTTGATTATCGCGCCATTCCTGCCGGCTGTGACCGCCGGCTTGCGCGCATCAGCCTGTTCGCTGCCAGGTCTTGACAGCCGGCAGAGCAGCGGTATAATTCATTTACCTAATACTATTAGATAATCTCATAATATTAGTATGACAGATACCCCCCTTTCCCCCCACCGCCGGCGCAAGCACGCCGCCATGGTCGACACGATCCTCGAGACCGCCCGCTCCATCATGCGCGAACAGGGCGTGGCCGCGCTGACGATGCAGGAGCTGGCCCGCCGGCTGGACCTGCGCGCCCCATCGCTCTACCACTACTTCGCCGGCAAGCTGGATCTGTACGATGCGCTGTTCCGCCTCGGTTTCAGTCTGTACGGCGCAGATCTGGAGCGCAGCCTGGAAGGCGCTGAAAGCTGGCAAGACATGCTGCGCCGCGCTTTCGCCGCCTACCTGGAGTTCGCCCAACACAACCCCGAGCTGTACCAGCTGTGCTTCGAGCGCCCGGTGCCCGGCTTTGTGCCCTCCGCCGAAAGCCTGCAGCTCAGCTTCGCCCTGCTAGAAGGCGCGTACCGCCGCATGCGGGCGCTGAAAGACGGCCTGCGCACCGATCTCAGCCCGGAGCAGGTCGTCGATCTGTCTATTGCCATCATGCACGGCATTACCGCCATGCACCTGGCCAATGAGCCGGGCCTGCCGGCCGGCCAGGGGCGCTTCGCTTCGCTGATGCCGGCCGCCCTGGCTGTGCTGGAGAGCGCCTGGTCGCCCGGCCAGGCTCCCCAACCCGAATAAGTTTGCTGGTATAAGGAGAACAGAAAATGGTATCCGCTGCCCCCGCCCAGGTCTTCCAATCCACCGCCGCCGTCCCGGCGGTCACCGCCGGCGAAGCCTACCGCCTGCTGCAGGTCCAGCTGCAGCGCCTTCTCGACCTGCTGGACAGCCTGTCGCCCGAGGACTGGTCCCGCCCCACCGCCTGCAGCGCCTGGGATGTGCGCGCCATGGTGGCCCACCAGGCGGGCGGCTACGCCAGCGGGACCGGCTACCGCGAGATGCTGCGCCAGTACCTGGCGATCTTGAAACCCGGCGGGCTGCCGGAGGACCGTATCAACGCGCTGCAAGTGGGCGAGCGTTCCGGGCGCACCCCGGCCGAATTGATCGCCGAACTGCGCGCCGCCGGCCCGACTGCGGCCCGGAATTGGGCTTATGGCTTCCGCCTGGTGCGCTGGGGCGCGATCCCCCACCCGGTAGCCGGCCTGCTCTCGCTCGGTCATCTGAACCGGGTGGTGCACAGCCGCGACACCTGGATGCACCGCCTGGATATCTGCCGGGCCACCGGGCGGCCCTTCGTCCAGACCCCTGAGCAGGAAGGGCGCATCGCCGCCCTGGTGATGCCGGATGTCGAAAAAGCGCTGCGCCGCAAGCTCGGCCCGCTCAGCCTGCGCTTCGACCTGAACGGGGTGTGCGGCGGCACATGGCAGATGGGCGAAGATCCAGCCGCGGCATCGATCCACATGGACGCGCTGGACTTCTTCATCTTCGCCTCCGGGCGATACACCCCCGCCGAAGCGCGCGCCCGCGCCCGGGTCAGCGGCAACTCGGGCGCGGGCGAGGCGGTCTTTAACAACCTGCTGGTGCTTTTCTGATCTGGCGCCGGCCTAATCCTTGGGACGGAAGCCCACCCCGCGCAGCCCCTGTGCCAGGGCCAGCAGTTCAGCCTCGCCGGCGTCCACATTCCAGCCCGGGATGCGCGCCACCAGGCGGCTGAAAACCGGGTAGCGGCTGCGGAAGGCCACAAACGCGCCGGCGATCTCCTGCGGCGACAGGCTGCGCTGCTGCGGGGTAAAACGCACCCGCCCGGTCTGCACCTCCAGCGCCGGCGCAGCCTGGATGTTGCGGTACCAGTCGCTGCCGCTCCACGGAGAGACCACCAGCGCTTCCCGAGTGCGCTCGTCAAAACGCAGCACCGCCAGCACCGAGCGGTAGATCCGGCCGCTCTTGCGGCCAACATGCGTCAGCTGCATAAAGCGTTCGCCGAACACCCAGCCCAGCCCCCAACCGTACAGGAGCAGCGGCATCTTCATGAACGGCAGCATAAAAGCAGGCGGCTTTTGATCGTTCACCGGCGGCCCCTAATAGTGCGGCGGAAGCTGGATGACGGTAGCCGGGCCGTGCAGCACGCCGGCGGTGTGCATGGCGATATGGCTGAAGACCGCCGCCAGCGGATTGTTGGTCAGCAGGTAGGCCAGGCTCATCACACCGTTGCCGATCGACGGGCCAAGCACGCCGCCCGCCGCCCGGTACTCGCTGTAGCCCAGGTGATAGGCCACGGTGACCAACAGGCTGGCAGCCAGGGCGATGACGCCCACCAGCAGCTTGCCGCCCAGCCCGTACGCCCAGTTGACTTCCGAAAACGCCTGCCAGGTGGCCAGCACCGGCACAACCGACAGGAAGAGCGCATCCAGCGCCCCGTAGACCACGCCCAGCCAGGCGATATCCAGCGCCAGTTGCAGGCCCTGCACCTGCGCCGAGGCCGGCTGCGACAGCACGTTGCGCACCACGAACGCCCCGGCCAGCAGCGCCCCCACCAACCCCCAGACCCAGTTGTGCCGCACCAGTTCGCCGATCGCCAGGCCGCTCCAGCGCAGGTAGGCGGCCACAAACGGCCCGGCCAGCGCCAGGTAAACGACCAGGAACAGGCTGCGCGGCAGGCGCAGCCAGCCGGAAAATACAGCGGTGATGCCGAAACCGAGCACGGCCGCGGCGAGTATCCAGCCGAAATTCATGGCAAGACCCTTAGTCATGATCCTTTTCTCCTGTGGTTAGTGGGTAAATCGGGTGAGGCCGGACGCAGGCCGGGTTAGCCCCGCGGGCAGCAGCCCAGGTCCAGGTGACAGCAGCATAACAGATCCCGCCCGGCGCGGCATCCGGCGCAGGGCAAGCATCCTACCCGACCGGCCGGCGAGGTCCAGCCTATCCGCTTGACCAGGGCTGCCGCTGCGGTGAACTTCTTCCACGGATATTCGGATAAATGTCACTTGATTTATACATTTATCTCCGTAGAATATCATCAGACGGCGGCAGCCGGGCGCGGTATACTCGCAGCAGTGTTTCGCATCTCAATCAGACAGGAAAAGCAGCGCATGGATGACAACCTCGAACTATGGGCAGAAGTGGACGAGCAGGGTCGGCTGGTGCTGCCTGCCGATGCAGCCGCGACCTATGGCATGGCCCCCGGGACGCGCGTGCGGGTTGAGCGCAGCGCCAACCACCTGCGCGTGCACCGCCCGGCCGCCTCGCTGACCAAGATCTACGTCGAACCCACCGACCTGTGCAACATCCACTGCCGCACCTGCATCCGCAACTGTTGGGACGAGCCGATGGGGCGCATGCAGCAGGCCACCTTTGAACGCATCCTGGAGGGCGTGCGCGACATTACCCCGCGCCCGACGGTCTTCTTCGGCGGGCTGGGCGAGCCGCTCTACCACCCCAAGACCATCGAGTGGGTGGCGGCAGCCAAGGCCGCG
>JBJSYW010000088.1:0-10629 GCA_046089985.1 Chloroflexota bacterium | reverse complement strand
CCGGGATCTGTGTGCGTGAGAGCGGCCCGGCCAGGTAGTTCATCGCCCAGCGGGTCTGGAACAGCAGCGGGGCCTTGTTGTGCACGTTCTGCATCAGGAAGACCCGCTTGCCCAGCCCCGAGATCAGCCGGTCGATCTCCGAGCGGTCCATTGCCCCGGCCATGGCGCTGTCCAGCCCGTCCAGCAGGCGGGCCTTATCGCGCTCGGTCTGCAGCTTGCCGATCATCCACGTGCCGGCATTTGACAGGCCCTTGTAATCGATATCCACCGGGTTCTGCGTCACCAGCACCATGCCCACGCCGAAGGCGCGCGCCTGCTTCAGCATGCGCAGCATCGGCGCTTTCGACGGCGGGTTGCCGATCGGCGGCAGGTAGCCGAAGATCTCGTCAAAGTACACCAGCGCCCTCAGTGTGGTTGTGCCGCTCTGCGCCCGCATCCAGCTTTCCACCGCCGAGAACAACAGCGTGACAAAGAACATCCGCTCCGCATCCGACAGGTGTGCGATGTAGAACACGCTGTGGCGCGGCCGCCCATCCGGGCCGTATAGCAGCGCCCCTACGTCCAGCGGCTGTCCCTCGATCCAGGTCTGGAATGCCGGGGCCGCCAGGATGTTGTTCAGCAGCATCGCCAGCTGGAAGCGGTCCTTCTCGGGGAAGAAGGTGTTGACATCGAAGACGCCCAGCTTGGCGAAGGGCGGGTTCTGGGTCTGCAGGATCAGCTCGTCCAGGTGCAGGTCCTGCCCCTGGCTCCAGGCCGCCTCGAAGATATTTGAAAGCAGGATGTGCTCGCGCGAGCGCACCGGGTCGATGTCGCTTAACCCCACCAACCCCAGCAGCGCGGTGACCGTGCTGGCGATCTTCTCGCGCAGCGCCTCGCGGTTGCCCTCCCAGGGGATCTGCGGGGCCTTCAACGAAGCCAGGATGCTGACCGGGATGCCGGCGTCGGAGCCGGGGGTGTAGATGGCGAAATGCGCCGCATCGACCAGCGCCTGGATGCGCTGCCCGTCGATGCCCCAATCGCCCAAGCCCTTGGCCCAGGAGGCGGCGGTCTCTTCGGCGGCCTGTTCGACAGTTTTCTTGGCCCGGCGCGCCTCATCGGCGTTGACCCACGGCTGGAAATCTGCCGGCAGCAGGTTGGGGAAGTGCAGCAGCAGGTTGGTGATATCGCCCTTCGGGTCGACCATCAGCGCCGGCAGCCCGTTCAGCGCCGCCTCTTCCAGCAGCCCCACGCACAGGCCGGTCTTGCCCGAGCCGGTCATGCCCACCACCACGGCGTGCGTGGTAAGGTCTTCCGAATCGTACAGCAGCGGGTCAGCGGTGAGCTTGCCCTGCGCCGGGTCAAACAGCTTGCCGAGATAGAATTTACCTTGGGTGTCCATTCTGCCTCTCTTTGATTTGCATGGTGCGGCGCGTCAGCGGGCCGCCTGGTAAACCTTCTGAAATTCGGCCAGGTACTGGCCGGCGATCTGCGGGCTGTCGATGATCAACAGGTTCTCATCGTTGCGCGTCTCTGCATTATAGGTGAAATTATACGAGCCGACGATCACATATCGCCCGTCGACGATGATGACTTTGTGGTGCATATTGGCGCGGTTGCCGTCTTTGCGCACATCCAGCCCGGCTTTCAGGAAATTGGCGTACTCGCCGCCGCTGTTCGAACTGATCTGCCCGGTTTCCATCACCCCGCGCACCCGCACCCCCGCGCCGGCGCGGTCCAGGATCACCTGCGCCAGGTCGTCGGAGGTGAACGAGTAGGCCATAAAATCGATGCTCTGGCGAGCCTGCTCCAGCACGGCGGCAATCTGCGCCGCGCAGCCGTCATCCGGCGAGAAGCACACCGAGACCGGCGTGCCGTTGATATTCAAGCTGGGCTGCGGCGTGTTGGCCGGCGAGCCTGGCCCGAACTGGTCATCGCGGAACATCTCCTCAAACTCGGCCAGATAGTCCTGTGCCAGCTCGCGCGAGCGGATGTGCAGCAGGCTGTTGTTGTTCTTGTAGGCTTCGTTGACGGTGTAATTCATCGACCCCATCCAGACTTCCTGGCGGTCGATGATGGTGAATTTATCGTGCATTAGCCCTTCGCGCCGGTCGCCCAACAGGGCGATGCCGGCCTGCAGCAGGTCTTGCACTTCGGGTGCGTCGCGGTAGTCGCTCTCGATCACCACCCGCACCAGCAGGCCGCGCTGCTGCGCATCGAGCAGCGCATCGCGGATGCTCCACAGGTCCAGCTGCAGCACCGCCATCTCGACGCTCACCCGCGCCGCGCGGATCGCCTGGGCCAGGGCTGCGTCCGGGCCGCCGCGCAGGCGCTCGCGGTTTGGGCCGTCTGGGTCGGTGAAATACAGCGTGTACCAGCCGCCGGCTGCCGGGCTGGCTGCCGGATGGCTGGTGCGCAGGCTGCCTTCGGTTGGCGCGGGCTGTCGGCCGCTGCACCCGGCGCTCACGATCAGTGCGGCCAGTACCAGCAGGCGCAGCGCGCCGGCCAGGCGCGCTCGATGCAGGTGGGACGTGTTCATGGCAGCACCCATAAAACCGGCTGCGATAGGTTCAGCTTAATGCCCAACGCGCGCATGCGGTCCTTGCGCCCGGCCTCGATTGCCGTCACCAGGTATTCGATGACCGGCTGCAGATCGTCCAGCCCCAACGTCACCGGGCAGAAGCGCCCCGGCGGGCCGGCCTGCAGGTTGGGCGGCTCGGCCAGCAGCCTGGTCGCGTTGGATAGCATCTCATCCAGCCCCAGGTCATACGCCGGCAGGTAAAAGCGGTGTGGCTGCGCCCAGTAATCGTCCGACTGCTGGTCTACTTTGCCCTTCTCGCCAAAGGTCATACGCTGCAGCGCCACCTTGCCGTTGACCACCCAGAACGGCCGCCCCTCGCGGTTGGCCGGCAGCCCGGCGGCGTACTGGATTTGCAGCGGCGCCAGCCCCTTTTGCTGGTCCAGCGCCAGCCCCTGGCCGCACTGCGGACAGGCCCAGGCCACCTCGTCCGGCCGGGCGGCGATCGGCGTGGCGCAGTTCAAGCAGCGCAGAGGAATTAATTCAACCGGTCGATCCATTTACTCAAATCCTTGCTCGAGGTGACCATCTCCACCACCTCGCTGAGGTTAATTCCACCCAGCGCATCGCCGGGGCCATCCTGGCGATATTCGTAATGTTCGCCCTTGCGATAGGTGCGGTAGGCGGCGAACATCACCCCCAGCCCCACTACCAGCAGCACCAGCGCAAACATCAGCACGTCGCCGTCATCGCTGCTGACGATGATCCCCATCGGCGCATCGACAGCCACTATCGCCCCCACCGCCATGCCGAACACCAGCACCGCCGCCCGGTAGAGCGTGTTGCCGGGGGCTTTGCCATACAGCACCCGCCCGCTCACCGCGTCGACCACTACCTGGAAGGAGCGCCCGCGGAACAGGTAGCGCAGCACCCACAGCGGGGGGTAGACCAGCGCGCTGCGCCGGCGCAGCAGGCTCACAAAGCGCTGGCTGACCCGGTCCAGCCCGGCCTGCTTCTCGACTGTCTTTTCAAACTGCTCCTCGGCTGCCTTGATGGCGTTGTTGAACGAACCGACCGGCTCGAACACCATCCCGGTGTTGTGCAGCTGCTCGGGGTTAAAGGGCTGCAGGTCGCGGTCGGCCAGCGGCACACGCCCAACCCCGAACTCGCCCACGTCGCAGGCGGCGTTGTTCCAACTCAGGTCTTGCAGGATGCGCACCTCGCGCGGCTCGTACCGTTTATGGTCGCCGCTGCCCACGCGTTTCTCGCCGAACACCCAGCCGGCGGCGCGCGCCCACACGGTCCAATAGGGCAGGTGCACCATGAAAACCTCGCTCAGCTGCGCCTGGCGGGCGGCTGCCGGGGCAATCGCCCAGGTGCCGGTCAGAAACTTGCGAAACGCATTTTCGGCTGCCGCCCGGTCCACGCGGGGAGTGGCCTGGTAGCGCAGGATGCCCCGCTCGCCGCGCACCAGCGAGCACAACTGGCAGTACGGGCACGCCACGATCATCTGCCCTTCGGGCACCGGCACCATCCCACCGCAGTTTGGGCAGTTCAGCCCCTGGGTTGACTCGATTGCGTTCATATCTTGGCGGCCACCCACACCGCAATGCCGAACAGGATTGGCGCAGCCACCAGGCCGAGCGCCGAGCACAGCGCAAAACCGATCCCGGCCCCGTCGCCGCCTTCAGCCAGGCCGCCCACCACCGGGAACAGCGCCAGGCACAGAAAGACCAGCGCCGTCAGGCCGCCGATCGCCAGGTAGGGGGCTTCGGCCTTGGCCGGGTACAGGTTAGCGAACACCCCGCCTGAGGCCCCCTCCACCAGCGCCAGGTAGGTCTGCCCGTTGTAGGCGTACTTAAAGGTGTACAGCGGCACGTGCACCAGCGACTGCTCGGCCAGCTCACCGCGCGCTTCCGGCAGGCGCGCCGGGTCTTTGGGGCCGCGCTTTTCGCTCGCCTGGCCCAGCCAGTTCTGGGCTGCCGCCAACGGCACGCTGGGCGCATGCGACTGCGCCTCAATCTCGGGGGTGTACTTGCGCAGGTCGCCGGCCGGCAGGTTCAGCCGGCGCAGCTCGCTGATCGCCGTGGCAGCCGCCGGCACGATCTGGATCTGCTCCTGCCCGTTGTGCCCGGCCCGGCGGAAGTACCAGATTGGGAAGTACTCAAAACTGCTTTCAACCAGACGCGCCTTCTGATCCAGGTCTTTGACCGTCTGGCTGCCGCTCATCCAGCGGCGCAGAGCGGCCTGGGCCTGGGCCTGGTCCAGGGTGGGAGCCACGTACCAGTGGAAGACCACCCGGGCCTTATCCAGGTAGACGGCCGAGCCGCAGAACGGGCAGGTTAGAAAGATCTGCCCTTCGTCGGGGTGCAGCTCGCCGCCGCACTGGGTGCAGCTGACGGTAGATGTGGGGAGTTGGGTATCCATGACGAATTGATTATAGCAAAATTATTGGGCAGGATAACAGATCACGACCACCGGTTCGCCGCGCAGGTGGGTCAGGAACAGCACGCGCTGCTCGGGGTGTTCGGCCGGCTTCAGGCGCAGGCTTTGCAGCAGTTCCTGCGGTTCGATCGGCGAACCGCGCTTTTTGACCGTCAACCGGCCGGCGCGACGCTCGCGCAGCGCCGCGCGCAGGCGTTTCAACTGGAACGGCATCCAGGCGTCCACCGCCCAGCGGCGGGCGAACGGCGTATCGACCGGGTGCTCGCCGGTCAGGTAGGCGATGTCCGGGTCCAGCTGGGAAGCGCCCAGCTCCGCCGCCAGCTGCCGCACCAAACCGGCGCGCAGCACCGCCGGGTCGGGTTCGTAGAGCCAGGCCAGCGGCGGGCTGGTGGGCGGCTCACCCCCGAGCGGCGGCCCGCCGGTTTGGTGCGGCCCGCCGGTTTTTGGCGGCTGTGCATCGTCGCCCGGCCCCGCCAGGGTATGCGGGCCGGGCAGCAGGGTGGCCCGCCGGCGGGCGGCGCTGCGCAGCGGGCCGAACCACAGCACCGCCTCCTTCAACTCGCCGTGCAGCGAGATAAATTCGATCTCGGCGGCATAGCCAGACAGCTCATCCAGGTCCACCCCGGGCGAGAGCTTGACGCCCAACGCCGGGGCCTGCTCCAGCCAGCCGTCGATCACCGCCAGCGGTGGGTGGTACTGGCGCACGGAATAGATCCGGCGCTGCTCGTCACGTCGGGCGGGGTCGAAGAACAGGCCCACTTCTGGCGACAGGCGCAGCGGCAGCCGGGCGGACAGGTCGGCCTGGATGAACCCGGCCGGGTGGCCCGCGGCCGGCCCAGCCGCCAGCATGTTCTGGCGCGCCATCTGCAGGCGCAGCGGGTCAAGGTCTACCCCGGTCACTGGCAGGTGCTGCGCCAGGGCCAACGTATCGCCGCCGATCGAGCAGCCCAGGTCCAGCACGGCCTGCAATCCCGGCGCGCCGTCTTGCCCGGCTGCCAGCCCGGCATAGCGCAGAGCGCGGTAACCGGCGACTGCCTGGCTGGAAGCCTGCTCAAGCGCCGGGCGGGTGAAATACATGCGACCGGCCGCAGGGAACTTGACCCGGGCGGCGCGGCGCAGGATGGCGGTCTCGAGCGCCAGGCGGGCCTGCTCGGGCGGGTAGCGGCGGGCCAGGCCAGTATAGCAGCGCAGGAAATCGGCCTCCTGCGGCTCAAGCGCCTCGGCCTCGGCCAGCGCCTGCTGACCGGCGGGCGATACCAGCCAGGCAAACGGCGCGCTCACTGGATGTCCAGATTCAGCGTTTCGGCCAGGTCGCCGTTCAGATACAGGTAGATGACGTACGTCCCGGGGGTCCAGGCGCCGTCGGGTGTGAAGAAAATGAAATAATCGCCGTCGCTGAAGCTTTCCCGGTAGCGGTCGATAAAGGTGTGCTCCCCGGCGGCGTTGACCGCCGCCATCGCCGCCGCCACATTGGCTTCCTCGGTCAGCCCGGCAAGCGAGAAATGCACGTAGACCGAGTCAGCCGTGCCAAACGTCTCGGTGGTCTGAGCGCCGGCCTCATCGTTCGAAAGGAAGGCGCTGCTGAAGGCCGCACCGCCGGTGTTGGTGCTCTGCACGCTGAAGGCCAGGCTCTTCTCCAGCTGGCTGTTCAGGTAAAGGTCGGCCTGGTATTCGCCCGCCGCCCATGGTTGGGCCTGGACGATGTTCAGCCAGTTTGGCCCGCTGTTCATCAGCGCCGTGTACTCGTTCAAGTAGCTGTTCGGCGCCAGCCCCTCCACCTGTTTAGCGATCCAGATCACCCGCACCGGGGTGTCTGCGGCCGCGGCGGTCAGGTTGAAATGCACAAAGAAGCTGTCGCCCGGGCCAAAAGCCTCCGCCACCTGGGCGGCGTCCTCGCTGAGCGCCAGGAACGGCTCTTCGATCGTGTCGCCGTCCGGGTTGGTCTGCTCTACGCGGTAGGACAGGCTGCGCTCCAGTTCGCCATCTACGTACAGGTCCACCTGGTAGCTGCCAAAGCTCCACGGGCGCGGCCACTCCAGGCGGAACCAGAACGGCCCGCTCTGGTACGACTGCTCGGGGAACTCGTACACCGGCGTATCGGGCGGGTTATCCTCGGTCTCGACCGCCGTCCACACCGTCTTCAGGTTAGCGCCCTGCGGGGCGTCCAGCGTCCCGTACAGGTAGACTGGGTCGCCCTGACCGAAGGTTTCGCTGGGGTCCTGCCCGCCCGGGTCGCGCGCCAGCAAGACGCTGCCCAGCGGCCCCTCGCCGGCTTTGATCGGGGTGGGGGTGCGCTTCGGGGGCACAGCCGCCCCGGGGCCGGCCGTTTCAGACGCCTCGACGGTGGGCGTTTCGCCCGAGGCGCGGTTAGAGAACTGCTGTGTCACGCGGCACGACAGCGTCCCCAGCGCCAGGATGGCGACCAAAAGCAGGCCTTTCCAGGTTTTCGTGTACATGCTGTGCCTCCCCGGCCAATTCTACTATAATTGTCTCACAAACATCATCCAGGAGGGCTATGAACCGCACCGAAAGCATGCAGCGCATTTTCAGCTATACCCGTACAATCGCCGTGGTGGGATATTCGAACCGCCCCGAGCGCGCCGGGCACTATGTCCCGGCTTACCTGCAGCAGCAGGGCTACCGGATTATCCCGGTCAACCCCACCCTGGAAGAAGGGCTGGGTGAACCGGCTTACCCCGATCTCCTGGCGGTGCCGGAGGCCGTGGACCTGGTGCTGCTCTTCCGGCGCAGCGAGGATGTGCCGCCGGCGGTGGAGCAAGCGGTGCAGATCGGCGCAAAAGCGGTCTGGATGCAGTCGGGGATCATCAACGAAGCTGCGGCGCAGCACGCCCACGCCGCCGGGCTGGATGTGGTGATGGACGCCTGCATGATGGTGGAGCACCGCGCCCGCGCCTGACCGGAAGCAGCCGGGCCGGCAGCCGTTATTCGACTGCCGGCCCGGCTCTGACTGCGCATCTGCCTGTGCTAGCGCACTTCGCCCAGCATCAACCGGGCAGCGCGCCGGCCGATCTCGACCGCGAAGTTGGTGCCGCGGTCCCACGGGTAGACCTGGCTCATGCCGGCGTAGAACAGCCCCGGCAGCGGGGTCTGGATGGCTGGGATGTTGCGTGAATGGTTTAGCAGCGGCACCGGCTGGGCGTAATTGGTGCGGAACACCCAGCTTTTTCGCACCCAATCGGGGTTGAAACTTGGGTTAATGCGGCTGAGCGAAGGCAAATAGCGCTGCAGCAGTTCTTCCTGGCTCAATTGGAAATACTCGTGACCGGCTTCCAGGTAGTCGCCGATGTAGATGATGTGGTCGCCGCCGAAGTACTCCGGCTTCAGATAGTTGGTGTGCTCCACCAGTGCCAGGAATGGGAACCCGGCTGACTTGGGGATGTTGTACCAGTAGTAGCCCTGGGTGGAGAGCTGCTGCTTCAGCGCCAGCACCGTCACCACTGCCCCCATGCTTTGCAGCGAGAGCAGCCCCTCCAGGTAACCGGCGGGCAGGTCGGGAGCCAGGCGCGCCAGCAGCGCCGGGGAGGTGGTCGCCAGCGCCTGGTCGAAGACCTGCGCTTGGTTCTGCACCAGCAGTTCCACCTGCCCACCGTCCAGCGGGCGGATGCGCTCGATGGGCGTCTCCAGGCGCAGCTGCACCCCCTGCTCCTGCAGCCGGGCGGCGAAGCGGTCGGCGAAGGCCTGGAAACCGCCCCGGAAGGTGCCCAGGCGGGTGGTGCGCGTCTTCAAGCGCGCCCACATCCAGGCCATGTTGACCTGCCCGGCGTAGCGCTCGCCGAATTTGCCGATCATCATCGGCTGCCACATCAATTCGTAGACTGCATCCCCCGCCCAGCGCCGCATCCAACTGTCGACGGTGTGCTGCTCCAGCGCCTGCCAGTTGTTGGTCAGGCGCAGGTACAGCCCCACCAACCCGAAGCGCGCCTTGTTGATCCCAAAGCCCAGCCCGGGGAACAGCAGCGCTTTCAGGATCGAGTCAAACGGATAGAATTTGCCCTGGTGGTACATCACCGTGTAGGGGCGCGGGAACAGCACATCGCTGCTCCAGCCCAACTCGTCGATCAGGCCCAGCATATGCCGGTCGCTGGCGAACCAGTGGTGGTAAAACTTCTCCACGCTCCAGTCCCAGTGCGGCTCTTTAAAGCCAGAGGCCAGGCCGCCCACCTGCGGAGCGGCTTCCAGCACGGTCACCTGGTGCCCGGCGCGGCGCAGGTCATAGGCGGCTGACAGCCCGCCGATCCCCGCGCCGATAATGGCGATGTTTTTTGTCATAAGTGATCTCTTTTGATCCGGGCTGCCGCCCGGGGGATAGTTTTCAGGCTTCGGCGCGGGCGTTTTCGACCGCTTCGCTCCAGTTGATCCCGCGCCGGGCCATGTAGTATGCCCCCAGCAGCGTGATCGGCAGCCACAGCGCCACGTGCAGCACCAGCGTATAGGCCGCCGCCACAGCTTTCTCGACCCCATAGGCGGTCAGCACGGCAATGCCTGGAGCGTCGAAGGTGCCCACGTAGCCGGGCGCGGACGGGATGGTGGTCGCCAGGTTGACGATGCCGTTCATCAGCATCAGCGCGAAGAAGCTCACCTGGAACGGGAAGGCATGCATCACGAACCAGTACTTGGCGGTTTCCAGCAGCCAGATCACCACCGAGGTGATGAAGATCATCAGGATCTGGCGCGGTGAGCGCAGCGCAGCCAGCCCGCCCAGGAAGCGTTCAGCCAGCCCGAGCACCCTCTCGCGCAGAGCGTGCGGCAGGGCCGCCGCCGCCCGGGTCAGCAGCGCCAGGCTGCGCTCGGGGAACATCGCCGCTAGCAGGAATACGCCCAGCGCCCCCAGGAACACCCCCGCCCCAATGATCGCCAGGCTGCGGATATCGCCAATGAAACCCGAACTGCCGGTCAGGCGCGCCAGCTCCGGCAGGTTGACGAACACGAACCCCAGCATGATCACGCCGTCGAAGACGCGCTCGACGATGATCGTCGCCAGCGAGGCCGAGACCGGCACGCCTTCATCGCGCTTCAACACCACGGCCCGCAGCACCTCGCCGGCCCGCGCCGGCAGGATATTATTGCCGAAGTAGCCGATGGCTACAATCGGGAACAGGCGGGTGGTGCGGATGTCTTTGAGCGGTTTCAGCAGGTGCTCCCAGCGCCAGGCGCGCGCCCACACACCCACAAAGTACACCGCAATCCCGGGCAGCAGCCAGGCGTAATTGGCCTCGGCCATCGCGCTGCCCAGGTCGTCAAGATGCAGGCCGCGCAGGGCCAGGTAGAGGAAGACCAGGCTGATCAATACGCCCAGCCAGAACTGCCAGCGTTTCATGCGGGCAATTATACCCGTAAAAAAATGGGCAGTTATAATTGTGGGTATGCGACGATGGCTGTATACCTGGCGGCGAGTGATCCTGCTGGCGCTGGTGCTGCTGGCGGCGGCCGCGGCGGCGGTGCTGCTGCTGGGCGCACCGCGCATCCTGTCGGTTGCGCCCCAGCCCGGCGCGCAGCGCGTGGCGGTGGACGCGCCGCTGCGCATCAGCTTCTCCCGGCGCATGGACGCCAGCACAGCCGATTTGCTGCGCCTGGAGCCGCCGCTCAGCGGCGAGACCGCCTGGGAGGGACGCAGCCTGCTGTTCACCCCCCGGCAGCCCTGGCCCGCCGGGCAGGTGATCACCGTGACG
>JBJSYW010000087.1:0-6228 GCA_046089985.1 Chloroflexota bacterium | reverse complement strand
CTCAGCACCACCCGCACCAGCCGCAGCAGATCGTTCAACCGGAATGGCTTCGGCAGGTAGGCGTCGGTCAGCCGCCGCGCCTGCTCCTCCAGCTGCGGCGTGCCGTAGGCGGTGATCAGGATGGAACGCAGCTCGGGACAGCTGCGCTGCGCCCACTCCAGCAGTTCCAACCCGCTCATCCCCGGCAGGCGCAGGTCGGTGATCAGCAGGTCGAACGAGCGCTCCTGCAGGTACTCGACCGCCAGCTCGGCCCGGTCGCAGCTTTCCACGCTGAACTCGTCCCCCTGCGACAGGCTGAGCGCGCGGCCCAGCGCCCGGCTGATCCCCAGCGCATCTTCCACCAGCAAGATCCGCCCGGCGGTCATGGCTGCACCTGCTCGCTGGTCTCACCGTCCACCAGCGCCAGCGGCAGGCACAGCCTGAACACCACCCCACCGCCGTCGGCCCGGTTCTCAACCGTCAGTACACCGCCCTGCTGCTGGATCGCGCTGTAGCTGACATACAGCCCCAGCCCCACCCCATCCGGCTTGGTGGTGAAGAACGGGTCGAACAGGTGCGCCAGGTGTTCGTTCTCGATCGGCGGCCCATCGTTGGATAGCGAGAGCACTGCCATCCCCGCTTCCACCCCCGCGCTGATCTTCAGCCAGCCACCGGGCGTGGCGGCCTCGGCCGCGTTCAGAGTCAGGTTCAGCAGCGCCTGCGTCACCTGGTTGGGCACCACCAGCACCGGCGGCAGGTCGTGCGGGATCAGCTTCTCGACCTGCACCCGGGCGCGGCGCAGCGCGTCGCCGCTCAACGAGAGCGCCTGGTCCACCAGCGCCGCCAGCGAGACCGGCACCGGTCGCTGCCCCTGCCCGGCCTGCGCCGGCTGCCCGGGGTGCGCAAACCCCAGCACCCGCCCGGTGATCTCGGCCAGCCGGTCGATCTCGTTGCAGCAGAAGCGCAGGTACTCCTGCTGCTCCGCCGCCTCCAGTTCAAACTGCAGCATCAGCTCCAGGTGGCTGCGGATGGCTTGCAGCGGGTTTTTCACCTCGTGCGCCAGTACCGCCGACATATAGCCCATCGCCGTCAGCCGCTCGGTGCGCAGCATATATTCTTCCATGCGCTTGCGTTCGGTGATATCGATGGTGATCCCCTGGATGTGGGTAACCTGGCCCTGCGTATCCTGGCGCACCCAGCCATGCCCGCTCACCCAGCGCACTGCCCCGTTCCTGGCCCGCAGGCGCAGTTCAAGCACGAACTCGCTGCACTCCCGGCTGATGCAGCGCTTCAGCTCATCGGCCAGCTTGGGCCGGTCCTCGTCCAGGATGATGTCCCCCAGGCTCAGCCCGCCGTCTACGAAGTCCACCGGCAGGTAGCCGTACTGGGCAATGCTGTCCGAGATATACTCCACCGGCCAATCCGGCTCCATGCGGCACAGCAGCGCCACCGTGTCGCTGTGGTTGATGATGAAATCCAGCTCGCGCAGCTGGTCGTGGGCCGCCTGCAGCGCCTGTTCGGCCTGATGGCGGCGCAGCAGCGCCCACATCCCCTGCATGAACAGGGTCAGCTGGCGCGCGTCCGACTCATCGTACGGCTCGATTTTGTTGCCCACTCCCACCACTGCCGCCACCTGGTCGCCGTCCATCAACGGCGCGCTCATGTGGCGCTGCACCGGGAAGTGCCCGGGCGGGCAGCCTTTCCGATCCTCCATCTGGGGGTAGTCGTTGTGGATCACCGGACGGCGCAGGCGCACGCAGTCGGCCCATACCCCCGCCTGGTCCAGTGGATAATGCTCCTGGCGTTCCACCTGGCACGCCTGCAGCGTGCCCTTCGACCAGCGGTACAGCTCCAGGCTGTTCTGGTCTGGGTTGACGAAGTGCAGGTAGCCCACCTGGCTGCGCGTCAGCCGCACGACTTCCTCCAGGGCGTACTCGATCAGCTCATCTTCCGAGCCGACCTGCATCTCGCCCAACCGCAGCAGCGCCTCCAGGCGGGTGTCGTTCAGCAGCAGCGCCGCGTCCATGCGTTTGCGGTCGCTGATATCTTGCACAACGGAGATAAAGTACTTCGGCCGCCGGTCGCCGCCGCGCAGCAGCGCCACGGTCAGCTGGATCCACACCGGGTGGCCGAGCTTGTGCAGGTAGCGCTTTTCCATCGTAAATGCCTGCGAGCGGCCGTCCAGCAGCTGCTTCATCTGCTGCAGATCGGCCGCCAGGTCGTGCGGGTGGGTGATCTGCTGGAAGGTCAGTCCCAGCAGCTCGCCAGGCGTGTAGCCGACGATCTCACAGAAGCTCGGGTTCACCCGCAGGAAGCGCCCGTCCAGGTCCACCAGCGAGATGCCCACTGCCGCCTGCTCGAAAGTGGTCCGAAAGCGCTCTTCGCTCTCGCGCAGCTCGGCCTCGGCGCGTTTGCGCTCCTGCACCTCGTGGGCCAGTTCGGCGCGCGCCGCCTCGGCGCTGCGGGTGCGCGCTTCGGCCTCCATCTGTCGCAGGTGGGCCTCTTCGGCGCGCTTGACCGCGCTCAGGTCGTGTACATAGGCGATCACCCGCTTCTCCCCGTTGATCTTGATCGCCCGCAGCCGCAGTTCGCATGGGAAGCGCCGCCCGTCACGCGTGCGGTTGACCACTTCAGCGTATGCCTCGCCGCTGCGCTGCAGCTTGCGCAGGAGCGAAGGGATGTGCGAGGCCATCTCCGGCGGCACCAGGTCGGTCACGCTCAGGCTGGGCAGTTCGTCTTTGCCCCAACCAAACATGCGGCAGGCGGCCGCGTTGCAGTCCAGGATGCGCCCATCGGTGGTCTCGATCAGGATCGCGTCGGCTGCGGCCTCAAACAGCGCCCGGTACAGCTCCTCGCGCTCGCGGATGGTCTGCTCGGCCTGTTTGCGGCTGGTGATATCGGTGATCAGCCCGTCATACCCCACCAACCGCCCGTCCTCGCCGAAGCGCGGCGCCGAGGTGTTGCGCACCCAGTGCAGCGTGCCGTCCTTGTGATACAGGCGGTGCTCAATCGGGGCGGGGCGCTCTCCAGCCGAAACCTGCCGAGCCTGCTCTTCCACCAGCGCCCGGTCATGCGGATGCACCATCTGCAGCCACAGGCCGGGGTTAGCCTGGTACTCGGCCGGCGTGTAGCCGGTCACCGCCTGTACACCCGGGCTGTGGGTTGTTCGCACCGCCTGCCGGTCCTCCAGGCTGACGGTGAAAACGTAATCGGTCATCGACTCCAGCAGCGCCTGCAGCGCTGCCTGTGGAGTGGACGGCGCTGGTATAACCGACATGCGACCCCTCCTACCCCCTTGCATGATATGCTGCCTCAGGCGGCGATCAGCCGTCCTTTCCGAAGGCCCAGGCCGCCTGCTCGGATACGCACGTATACCCGGCTTGCTCCAACGCGGCGCGCAGCTCTGGGGTGTCCATCACCGTCCAGTCCACGCGCGTATAGCCCAGCTGCCCCATCAGGCGGCGCACGCCCAGCAGCAGTGCGGCCATCTCCTGCGGCGGGCAGGCGACCAGTTCAAGATAGGGGTGTGGGGCCTCCCCTTCGTCGTTATCCAGGTGGTAAGCCAGCAGCCCCTGCTGCTCGCCCCACCACCACAGCTCGCCGCGCTGCATGGCGCGCTCAAGATAGAACAGGCGCGCCGGCGCCCACTGCCAGCCCATGTCCATCAGTTCGCCCACCCAGGCCGCCGCCGGGTTGTGCTGGGCCAGCGCCGCAGCCGCCGCCAATTCGGCCGGCGGCACCCGGTCGAAGGGCAGGGTGTCCGGCTGCGCGCCGCTCTCCGCCGGCGGGTGGGTCTGCGCACGGTAAAAGACATACACCCCCAGCCGCCGCATCCCCATCTGCGTGCTGATATGGTGCACCGGGTAGCGGTTAGCCATCGTCAGCAGGCGTAGGCTGCTGCCCGGGTCCAGCGCCAGCCAGGCCGCATGCAGCGCTTCGGTCAGCTGCGTGGCGATGCCGCGCCCCTGCAGGGCCGGGTCGATCCGCAGCCCTTCCAGCCACCAATCGCCCTGCTCCAGGAGGCTCAGCTTGCCAAACCCCACTACCTGTCCGGCTGGAAAGCGGCGCTCGCCGGCTTCGGCCGGTTCAGCCAGTTCGGCCACCAGCAGCCGGCCGCGCCGGTCGGCCAGCCAGTCTTCCCACACGTACGGGATGTAATCCTGCCCCTCCCAGATACCCTGGTCGAAGGCCAGCGCCGGGGCGGTATCGGCGGGGGTGGCAGTACGGCAGTTTACGCGCAGTCGCTCGGTCATGGCGTCAGTTGGGGAACAGCTTTTCAAAGACTTCCGGCGCGTAGCGCGCCACCATCTCGGATGACAGGCCGTTTTCTTTGCAGATCTCGGCATACAGGTCGACGCTGGGGCGTTTGCGGCGTGCCTGCGTTTCCAGGTCCAGCTCCCACAGCCCGAAGCGCTGCGTCCAGCCGCGCTCCCACTCGAAATTGTCCACCAGCGACCAGTGGAAGTAACCCTTCACCGGGTAGTTGAAGTTTACCGCCCGCCACACCTGGTGCAGGTGCTCGATGATGTAGCGCGGCCGCACCCGGTCTTGCGATTCCTCGAACCCGTTCTCGGTGATCACGATCGGCCGGTCGAAGCGCCGCGCCCAGTCCAGCGCCCAGAACATCCCCAGCGGGGCATGCGCCAGGAAGCCCGTCTCGCTCAGCGGCGCCTGCGGGTCAAAGAAGCGCCGGCCGAACAGCTGCCCGGGCTGCGCCAGGCTGAAGCTCACCCGGTCCTGGGTGTAGTAATTGACCCCCACGAAATCCTGGACGCCCTGCAGCGCCGCCACTCGCTTTGACCATCCCGGGTAGCGCAGCACGCCGTCGTGGAAGGCGCTGGGGAAGTAGTCGTTAAACATGCGGCTCTGCAGCCCGGCAGCCAGCTTATCCAGCGGCGACCAGGCGCGCGCCGGGATAAACGAGCGCACGTTGATCGCCGCGCCAACCCGGGCGGTGTTCTGCTCCTCGTGAATGGCATGGTAGGCCGCGCCGTGCGCCAGCGCCAGGTTTTCCATCACCTGCAGCGCCGCCCGCACATCGCGCTTGCCGGGCGGGAAATCGCCCATCATCCACCCGAACGTGGCGTAGACGTTCGGCTCGTTAATCGGCACCCACCAGTTGCAGTATTCGCGCAGCGCATCCACCGTCTTCCGCACATACGGGATAAAGCGCTCCACCGCCTGGGGGCTTTCCCAGCCGCCCTGTTCAACGAACCACAGCGGGTCGCTGAAGTGGTGCAGCGTGATCAGCGGGGTCATGCCGCGCTCGGTCATCCAGCGCGCCATCTCGCGGTAGCGGTCCAGCGCGGCCTCATCCCACTTGTCCGGCAGTGGCTGGATCCGGCTCCACTCGATCGAGAAGCGGTGGGCGTTTTGCCCGCCCTCCACCGCCCGCTGCAGGTCGTCGCGCCAGCGCCCGCTCCACCAGTCCGGGCCGGGCGTGGAGCGCCCGCCGTTCAAGATCCGCCCGGGCTGGTTCTCCCAGGCGTACCAGTTGTTGTTGGTGTTATTGCCCTCCACCTGGTGGGAGGAGGTGGCGGCGCCCCATAGGAAGCCGCGTGGGAAATGAAAAGTCGCTTGTGCCATGTCGGTCGGTGCCCCAGTGCTGCTGTGAAAATATGGAACGATGTAAAACTATTATATACCGAGATCCGGCCCTGCCCATCCCAGCTCAAGGCGGGTTTGCGCTGCGCTTCCGCTTAATGGTACACTATCCCCTACCAGGAGGAAGCGTTATGAGCGAAGCATTTATCATCTCAGCGGTGCGCACCCCCATTGGGCTGGGCAAGGCAGCCGGGGCGCTGCAGCCGTTTGCGCCGGTCGACCTGGCCGCGCAGGTGATGGCCGAAGCTGCCCGCCGGGCCGAGGTCAACCCGGCCTGGATTGACGACCTGGTGTGGGGCGTGGTCACCCCGCTTGGCGACCAGGGCGCCAACCTGGCCCGTTTGGCCGGGCTGAAGGCGGGCTTCCCGGTGCGCGTCCCCGGCGTGACCCTCAACCGTATGTGCGGGTCGAGCCAGCAGGCGGTGCATTTCGCCGCCCAGGCGGTGATCTCCGGCGATATGGACATCGTCATCGCCGGCGGAACTGAAATGATGTCCCACCAGGGCCTGGGCGCCGATTACCCGGCCGAGTGGCCGGCCGATTTCCCCTACCCGCTGATCCACCAGGGTCTGAGCGCCGAGCGCATGGCTGAAAAGTGGGGCCTGGGCCGCAACGCCCTGGACGATTACGCCTGCCAGAGCCATC
>JBJSYW010000086.1:0-18881 GCA_046089985.1 Chloroflexota bacterium | reverse complement strand
GTGACTGGGCTGTTTGTCAGCCCAGTCACCCGGCTTTCTATTCTGAGCGGCTCTGCCTGGCGAAAAGTGCATATTGACTTTCACTTTAATTATGCTAAAATCTAAATAATTACACTCCCACTTTAATTTTTCACCACAATTGCATACACATTCAGTCAAGCAAGCGGCTGGCACAGGGGACGGGTGCTAATCTTTAGAAACCAGGCAAAGGGGCTTACCGTGAAACGTTCGAGTTCCATTGGGCAGCAAATCCGCCAGCTGCGTCAGGAAAGGAACCTGACCCTCGACGAATTGGCGGGCAAGTGCCAGATCTCCACCGCTTTTCTGTCGCAAATCGAGCGCAGCCAATCCAATCCGTCGGTAGCCACCTTGTATGCGCTCTCCGATGCGCTGGGCATTTCGATCGCATCGTTCTTCAACGATGCAGAGAATAACGCAGGGACAGTTGCCTCGCCGGCGCTTTCAAAGAATGCCCAGGTGGTGCGAGGCAATCAGCGCAAGATCCTGATCTACCCGGGGTCTGAAATCAAGAATGAGTTGCTCAGCCCGGATTTCAACCGTGCAATCCAGTTGATGCGGGTGGTGATGCCGCCCGGCACCGACACCGGCAACGAGCCGTTTATTCACGCCGGTGAAGAGTGCGGCATCATCCTGCAGGGGTGCATCGAGACACGCATAGGTGACGAAGTGTTCATCCTGGAGGCCGGCGACACCATTTACCACAGCAGTACGGTTCCACACAGCAGCCGCAACATCGGGGACACGGAGGCGATTATGATCGTCGCCAAGACACCCCCCTCAATCGATTTTTAACCGGTCACACTCCCTCAGCAATCCTGACCACCCGGTCGCAAACCAATTTACTTAAGTAAAAGCCCGAACAGCGAGGTTTCTATGGCAGATTTCGATATCATCATCGCCGGCGGCGGACACAACGGCCTGGCCTGCGGCGCGGTCCTTGCGCGAGAAGGGATGAAGGTTTTGGTCGTCGAGCGCAACGAGTGGCTGGGCGGCTGCGTGACCACGCGGGAGGTGACCCTCCCGGGTTTCAAACACGACATGTACGGTTCGTCGCATGTCTGGATCCACTTGAACGATGAGTTCCGCAAGCTCAAGCCCGAGCTGGAAAAATACGGGCTGGAGTATATCTGGGCCAATGACCACATCACCGGGCACCCCAGCCAGAGCGGGCCAGGAATCGTGGTGTACAAGGATGTCAAAAAGACGGTCGAGAGCATCGCTCAATACTCGGAGGCAGACGCCCGCCGCTATCAGGAAATCTACGACGGCTTCCTCGAGATCCGCGACGGGGTGGTAGCGAATATGTTCAACCCACCGTACCCGCCCAGCATGGTCGATTCGGTGATGGAGAACAACGAAGAAGGGCTGGACATGATCCGTAATTACCGGCTCAGCCCGAAGATGTTCGTCAAGGAGAACTTCAAGAATCCGCACGTGCAGGCATTTATCCTGGGCTGGGCCACCGCGCCGCAGATCTGGCCGCACCAGGAGGGTACCGGCCAGTCGTTTTACGTAATGATCCCAGCTATCCACTACTTCGGCGAATCGATCCCCAAGGGCGGCACGATCCAGATGCCGCTGGCCCTGGCGCGCTACATCGAAGCCCACGGCGGTAAGGTAATGACCGGAGCCACAGTGGCGCAGTTCATCATCTCCAACAACGAGTGCAAAGGCATCCGGCTGGAGGATGGTCAGGAATACAGCGCCAGCAAGGCTGTGGTCAGCAGCCTGGATATCAAGCAAACTTTTCTGCGACTGGTGGACCACACGCTGCTGCCGGCGCGCTTTGTGCGTGGTGTAGAAAACTTCTCCTTTGGCAAAGTGACGATTGTGCGCGCCCATTATGCCCTGGATCAGGCTCCGCAGTTCAAGAACGGCGAAGACATGAGCAAAACCTGCTTCCAACGCATCTTTGGCTCAATGGACGACATCGAGCAGCAGTACGCTGAGATTGGGCGCAATATCCCGCCCACCAATCCCTTCCTGTGGACGGCCTGCTGGACGCTCAAAGACCCCAGCCGCGCCCCGGATGGCAAGCACACCCTGATTATGGATACCTTTGTCTCCAACCGCTTCCCAGACGGCTCGCACTGGACGGCTGAACTGGCCAAGGAATACGTGGACAAGGTGATGCTGCCAGTGCTGCAGCGCCACACCACCAATATGACCCGCGCCAACATCCTGGGCGAGTATATTGACTATGCGGCCAC
This sequence comes from Chloroflexota bacterium, assembly GCA_046089985.1. Taxonomy (GTDB): domain Bacteria; phylum Chloroflexota; class Anaerolineae; order Anaerolineales; family UBA4823; genus RBG-16-57-11. The sequence goes on along the minus strand of JBJSYW010000086.1, from coordinate 16,650 downwards.
GCTGGAGCGCGACAACTGGTCGCTGGTGGACGGCACAACCACCGGGGGCGAACGCCTGCAGGCCCAGATGGGCTTCCTGCGCCCGGTGCCCGGCTATTCGCAGTACCGTTCGCCGATTAAGAAACTGTGGATGACCGGCCCGTCTACCCACCCGGGCAACGGCATCACCGCCATGGGCACGGTCACCGCAGTGGAGATGCTGAAATCCTTCGGCATGCGCAGCGAGAAAGACGATTTCGACTTCTAGGAGATGCCATGAGTTCAGCGATTGAAAAGTACACCGCCCTGGTAGTTCAACCAGAGGTCTACGTAGCCAGGACCCGCGACGACATCTATCGCAATCTGGAACGCTATTGTAAACTGATCGACTTTGGGGTGGGCTATTTCTACGAGCGTCCGGTGCGCCTGGTGGTGTTCCCCGAGTATTTCCTGCAGGGCGTGACCACCCCCGGCAAAGGCGAAGACGGCCTCGAAGCGTTTATGAAGAAGGCCATCACCATCCCCGGGCCAGAGCTGGACGTGTTGGCCGAGAAGTGTAAGCAGTATGGGATCTTCATCGCGGGGGGCGGTGTGGTGGAGCAGGTGCCCGAGTTCCCCGACCGCTGGTTCAACACCGCCTTCATCATTGCTCCCACCGGGCAGGTGATCCTGCGCTACCACAAATGGCATATCCCAGCCTCCATCGGGTTGGGCACCAGCCCGCATGACATGCTGGAGGCCTACAGCGCGGTGTTTGGCGACAGCATCAAAACACGGTTCCCGGTGGTGGACACGGAGATCGGCAAGCTGGGCACAATGACCTGCCACGACGGGGCTACTCCGGAGGTCTCACGGGCACTGGGCTACAACGGCGTGGAGGTGATCTGTCACCCAGGCGCGATCCAGGAAGTGGAAGGGGTCAACGAGCCATGGGATTTCTGGACCTTCACGCGCCGCACGCGCGCCCACGACAATATGTGCTACCTGCTCGGTTCGAACTGGGGCTCGGTAATCCACGATTACTACCCGAAAGCCTTCTGCCCCGGTCACTCGATGATCATCGACTACACCGGGATGGTGCTGCGCCAGGCGCAGTACCCAGCCGAGCAGATCATCGCTGCCACGATCGACATCGAAGCCCTGCGTGACCATCGCACCATCGCCAACCACAACATGTGGATCGACGTGCGCACCGAGGGCTTCCGCGAGATGTACGAGAAGCCGATCTACCCGCCCAACCTGTTTCCGCCCGGCCAACCGCCAACCAGGCTGGCAGACAAAATGGAAGGCGCCCGGCAGGTGCTGCGCAACCTGTACGAAAGTGGGCAGTTCACCCCGCCGCATGGGTTAAACGGCGAGGACGTCATCCGGCTGTTCGAAGAACGCATCCACTACGCCCAAGAGACCGGGCGGCTGCGCAAGTAGCAGAAAGAGGGCACTCATGAAAGTGGCCAGCAAGCTTGTCAAGATGGATTTCTACGTTGGCAGCATCGAGCGCCAGGACCAATACCTGATCATCCATAGCGACCCCGAGTTAACGCCTTTCCCAGCCAAGGTGCGCCTGGATGCCGTGGATGTCTGGTCAATGGTCAAAGCCGGGCTAAAGTGGCCGGTGATTAAATACGTGCTGCTAATGCCCTTCCTTTATCGCAAACAAGTCGCTGCCAACCGGGCCGCCCAGGATCAGAAGCCGACGTGAAGATCGCCATTTCCGTCGAAGGGCAGCGCGGGCTGACCTGGGCGCGCTGGCAGCGCCTGGGGCTGGCGGTGGAAGCGATGGAGTTCGCCGGGTTGTACCGTTCAGACCACTTCGTGGACGCAGACCCGCCAGACCAGAACAGCCTGGAACTGTGGAGCTCGCTGACCTGGCTGGCTGCCAGCACGCAGTACATCGAGTTTGGCCCGCTGGTGACGCCGCTCTCGTTCCGTCATCCGGTGCACACAGCGCGCATCGCCCGCGACCTGGATGACTTGTCCGGCGGGCGGTTGGTGTTAGGTGTGGGCGCCGGATGGGGCGGCGGCCTGCGCGAACATCGCATGTTCGGCTTCGACCTGCTGGACGTGCCGCAGCGCTTCGCCCGCTTCGAGGAGGGGCTGCAGGTGATCCTGGGGCTGCTGCGCAGCGAGCAGCCGCTGACCTTCTCCGGTCGATACTACCAGCTAGAGCAGGCCGCCCTGCTGCCCCACCCAACCCGCCCGGGCGGGCCGCGGCTGCTGATCGGCGGCAACGGCGCTCAGCGCGTGCTGCCGCTGGCGGCCCGTTACGCCGATGAGTGGAACAGCATCTACCGCACGCCCAAACAGAATCGGGCGCTGAACCTTACCCTGGATGAATTGCTGCTCGCCCGGGGGCGCGACCCGCGATCGGTCACCCGCTCGCAAATGAAAGGAGTGATATTTGGGCGAAACCAAACAGAGCTGGAAGAGAAATTAGCTGGAAGAGACGCCCAGGCGCTGATCGAAACCGGGCTGCTGGTCGGCGGCCCAGCTCAAATTGTCGACCAGCTGGCCCAGCTGGCCGAAGCAGGCGTACAGAAAGTCATCTTGCAATGGCCGGGATTGGATGACCTGGCAGGGCTGGAAGCGTTCGCCGGCTCCGTTCTGCCCGCCGTCCGTTCAGTTGTTTGAGCAACCCATCAGAACCCTCGGAGGAAACCCCATGTTAAAGAAAACCCACTTCCTGTTCGTGGTTTTCGTAGTGTCCGCCATCGTACTGGCGGCCTGCGCCGGCCCGGCGCCTGCGCCGGTGCAAACCGTGGTCGTCAAAGAGACCGTGGTCGTCGAAGGGCAGCCCAAGGAAGTTGAAAAAGTCGTCACCGTCGAAGTGCCGGTCGAAAAGGTCGATGAAGCACAGTTGGAGCGTCAGAAGACCGTCATATTCGACATCGACGAGGGGTCGGTGGCCGATCCCAAGCTCTGGAACCCGTTTGCGGCCGGCCGCCGCCTCGACCAGGGCTTCTTCCAGGCGATGATCGAGCCGCTGTTTATCCTCAACCTGGAAAGTGAAACCGGCGAGGTGATCCCCTGGTTGGGTGAGAGCATCAGCAACAGCGAAGACGCCAAGGTCTGGACGGTGAAGCTGCGCCCGGGGATCAAGTGGAGCGACGGTGAAGCACTGAACGCCGACGACTTCCTGTTCACCGTCAACCTGGGCATGAACAACACCGCCTTAACCGGCATGCCGAATTTCGCTAATGTTGAAAAAGTGGACAAGGTCGACGACCTGACCCTGCAGTTCACGTTGAAAGAGCCGGACTACCGCTTCGGCCGCACCACATTCACGGTCACATCGACATCGTCCTTCCTGATCGTCCCGGAGCACATTTGGAAAGACCAGGACCCGACGACCTTCACCAACTACGACCCCGCCAAGGGCTGGCCGGTCTTCTCTGGCCCCTATACGCTCAGCAGCGCCTCGGAGACCGAGTTCGTCTATGTGCGCAACGACAACTGGTGGGGCAAGGACAACGGCTTCAAACTGCCCAAGCCCGAAAAGCTGGTCTGGGTGGCCTACGGCTCAGAAGAGACCCGCACCGCCGCCGCCGCCCGGAACGACCTGGACAGCGTGATGAACATCAAGCTCGGCTCGTTCCTGGCGCTGCAGCAGCTCAACACCACCACCGTCTCCTGGCACAAGGACTCACCCTACGCCTGGATTGACCCGTGCTCGCGCAACTTCCACTTCAACTTGACCAAGGAGCCGTGGAACGACCTTGAGATGCGCATGGCGATCAACTACGCTATCGACCGCCAGAAGATCGTCGATATCGCCTACGAAGGCATCTCGACCGTTTCCAAGTCCTGGCTGCCCGAGTACAACCTGTTCAAGCCCTATCTGAAGGCAGCCGAGGATGCCGGCCTGTATGAGAAGTACCCGCTGCTGACCTACGATCCAGAGAAGACCAAAGCGATCCTGGAGGGCAAGGGCTACGTCAAGAACGAGAAGACCGGTTATTTTGAGAAAGGCGGCGCTCCGCTGGCCATGACGATCGCCAACTTCGACGACTCGGAGATGAACAGCGCCGTCGGCCTGCTGGTGGAGATGTTCCAGGGCGTGGGCATCAACGCCAAACAGGACATCCAGCCAATCCCGACCTTCATCGACAACCTGACCAATGCCGGGTTCGACACTTACTACTTCTTCGTCTGCGGGCCAATTGATCTGTGGTCGAAGATGGACACCTTCAATGTGCGCCACATCCCGGCCGAGGGCCAGGCATCATCCGGCTTCTATGCCAATACGCAGCGCTGGAACAACGACGCGGCCAAGGAATACAGCGCCATCGTAGACCAGATGAAGCAGTTGCCTCCCGATGACCCGAAGCTGGTGGAGTTGTACGTCCAGGCGATGGAAGTCTGGATGAAAGACATGCCCGCCCTGCCGATCGCCCAGGCGATCAAGTTGGTGCCATTTGACACCACCTACTGGACCGGCTGGCCGACCGCCGAGACCCCCTATATTGTGCCCGCCACCTGGTGGCAGGTGAACCATGTGATCCTGCAGAACCTGGAGCCTGCCCAGTAACCTGGGCTGTATGGGCGGGCGGCTGCTGCCGGCGGCAGCCGCCGCCCGCCCCGTCCAAAGGGAAACCCACCATGAGCGGTCTGACCAAAGACTACGTCATCAAACGGCTGGGGATGTTCGTTCTGACCGTTTGGCTGGGGATCACGCTGATCTTCTTCATCCCGCGCATGATGCCTGGCGACCCGGTGCAAGCCATGATCGGGCGCATGGTCACCGAAGGCGCAAATGTCGAGAACGCCGATCAGATCATCCAAAGCTACCGGGCGCGCTTTGGGCTAGACGACCCGCTGCCGGTGCAATACCTAAAATTTCTGGGCAATTCTCTAACCTTTAACACCGGCTATTCGCTGGCTTTCTTCCCCAGCCGGGTGGACGACATGGTGGCGCGCAGCATCCCGTGGACGCTGGGGCTGCTGTTCAGCGCCCTGGTGCTATCGTTCCTGGTGGGCAACGCCATTGGGGCGTTGATGGCCTGGCGGCGCACGCCGCGCCTGGTGCGCACACTGCTGCCGGTTTCGATCACGTTTACATCCATCCCGGCCTACATGGTGGGGCTGCTGCTGCTGTTCGTGTTTTCTTTCGAACTGGACTGGCTACCCTATGCCGGCAATTACGCTCGCGGGTTGAAGCCGGGCTTCAGCTACGAGTTCATCGCCAGCGTGCTGCAGCACGCCCTACTGCCGGCCCTATCGATTATCCTGGTCAGCATGGGGGTCTGGGCGTTGGGGATGCGCGGGATGATGATCACCACCGACGGTGAAGATTACATGATCCTGGCCGAAGCCAAGGGGCTAAGTCCGCTGCGCATCTTCTGGCGCTATGGCATCCGCAACGCCATCCTGCCGCAGGTGACCGCCTTTGGCGTGGCGCTGGGATCGCTGGCAGGTGGGGCAGTGCTGGTGGAGATTATTTTCACCTACCCCGGGATGGGCCACCTGCTCTATCAGGCCATACTGAACTCGGATTTCACGCTGATCCAGGGAGTGGTTATCTACGTGATCTACGGCGTATCGATTGCGGTGCTGATCCTGGACCTGATCTACCCGCTGATCGACCCGCGCATCTCGTACCGCAGAGGTTAATGATGAGCAAAACCGTCCCGATCCCTGCCGGCGTACAGCCGGCTCGACCGGCGGGGTGAGCCAGGCGCCCGCGCAGCCCCTGGTTAAACGCCAAGCTGCTGGTGGGCGGCGGCCTGCTTCTGCTGATGTTTCTGGTGCGCCCGGTGGGGGCGCAGTTCTGGGATACCAGGCTGGCTGCCACGGGCGAATCGCCGACCAATATTGTGCCACTGGGGGTCACCGCCCAGCCCAAGCTGGGCTTCAAGCCCGCCACGCCTGCACACCCGCTGGGCACCGAAAGCACCGGGCGCGACATGCTGGCGCTGCTGCTGGTGGCCACACCACGCACGCTGTTTGTGGGCCTGGCGGCGGCCAGCCTGGGCGTGCTGCTCGGTACAGCGCTAGGCTTCATCACCGGCTTCCTGGGGGGCTGGTTTGACGCCCTGGTGCGCATCCTGACCGATGCCTGGGTGACCATCCCCGGCCTGGCAGTGCTGATCGTCATTGCCAGCTATGTTTCGGAAATGGACATCAGCGCCATGGCGCTGGTGATCGCACTGTTCGCCTGGCCGGGGCCAACGCGGGTGATCCGCGCCCAGGTGTTGAGCATGCGCGAGCGCGGCTATGTGCAGATGGCCCAGCTGTCTGGCGCATCCACGTTTGCGATCATCTTTTTCGAGCTGATGCCCAACCTGCTGCCCTACCTGGCAGCCACCTTCACCGGGGCGGTTTCCGGGGCGATCCTGGCAGCCACCGGGCTGGAGATCCTGGGCCTTGGCCCCACCCGCATCCCCACCCTGGGCATGACCATCAACAACGCGCTGCGCTCATCGGCCGTGCTGCGCGGCATGTGGTGGTGGTGGGGCTTCCCCATCGCCATCCTGATCATTATCTTCCTGGCGCTGTTCTTAATGACCATTGGCCTGGATGAGATCTCTAACCCACGCCTGCGAGGTGCCAACCCGTGACCACCGCCCCCGCGTCCTTCCATGCTTCCGCAGCCAGTGAGCTGCCCCAAGACGTGGCCCTGCAGGTAGACAACCTGCACATCCATTATTTCACCCCGGAGGGCACGGTAAAGGCGGTCAACGGGGCTGGCTTTCAGGTCTTCAAAGGCGAGCTGCTAGGCCTGGTGGGTGAATCGGGCTGCGGCAAAACCACCGTAGCGATGGGCATCCTGCGCCTGGTGCAGCCGCCCGGGCGGATTGTGAGCGGTGAGGCCTGGATCGCCGGGCAGCCGCCGGTGAACCTGGCAGCGCTAACCGACAAGGAGCTGCGCCAGGTGCGCTGGACCAGACTGTCGCTAGTACCACAGGGAGCAATGAACTCGCTCAACCCGACGATGCGGGTCAAGGATCAGATCCGCGACGCAATCGAAGCCCACGAAGGTCGCCAGCGCAGCCCGCTCGTCAAGCAGCGCATCCTGGACTTGCTCGGCATGGTGGGGCTGCCCGGGCGGGTGTACGGGATGTACCCGCACGAGTTGAGCGGCGGGATGAAACAGCGCGTGTGCATTGCCATGGCGATCGCGCTGAACCCAGCGGTGGTTATTGCCGACGAACCGACCAGCGCGCTGGACGTAATCGTGCAGCGCGTGGTGGCGCAAACGCTGATGGACATCAAGCAGCGCCTGGGAGTGGGGATCATCATGATCGGCCACGATATGGGCCTGATGGCCCAGATGGCCGACCGGCTGGCGGTGATGTACGCCGGGAACATCGTCGAGATCGCCCCGGTAGGCCCGGCGATCAAGAACCCGCAGCACCCCTACACCTGCCTGTTGACCCAGTCGCTGCCGTCAATCCATTCACGTAAGCCGCTGGTGCTGACCCAAGGGCTGACCCACGACCTGCGCAACCCGCCGCCGGGCTGCGCTTTCCAGTTCCGCTGCCCGCACGTGATGGAGCGCTGCCGCCAGGCGGCCCCCGAATTGCAAGCGGTCACCCCCGGGCACCTGGTTGCGTGTCACCTGGTGGAAACGAGGCAGGCATGAGCATCCCACTGCTGCAAATCAAGAACGCTACGAAGATCTACGGGGGCGGGTTCCTGCAGCCCGGCTCGCAGGTGGTGGCCCTTCAGAACTTCAACCTGACCATTGAAGCCTCACCCGCACGCATCATTACCATCGCCGGCGAAAGCGGCAGCGGCAAATCGACATTGGCTGGGCTGGTGCTGGGCTTCACCGGGCTAAGTTCAGGCGAGGTGCTGTTCAAGGGCCAGTCGATCCAGAATATGAACCGCCGCCAACGCCTGGAGTACCGCCGTCACGTGCAGGCCGTCTTCCAGGACCCCTACGCAGTCTACAATCCGTTCTACCCGGTGCGGCACATCTTCGACCTGGTAATCCGCAACTTCAAGCTGGCGCGCAGCCAGGCCGAGGCCCGGGCAATCATCGAGGAAGCGCTGAACATGGTGGGGCTGCGCGGTGAAGAGGTGCTGCACAAGCACCCTCACCAGTTGAGCGGCGGGCAGCGCCAGCGCATGATGGTGGCCCGGGCCTGCCTGTTGAAACCGGACCTGATCGTGGCGGATGAGCCGGTGTCGATGGTGGATGCATCGCTGCGAGCGATGATCCTCGACATTATGCTCAAACTGCGCGACGAGCACAACCTGAGCTTCCTGTACATCACCCATGACCTATCCACCGCTTACCAAGTGGGCGACGAGATCCATCTGCTCTACCAGGGGCTGCTGACCGAATCGGGCAGCGCTATGGCGGTGATTGACCAACCGCACCACCCATACGTACAGCAGTTGATCGGCTCGATCCCGGTGGCCGACCCAGACCAGAAATGGACCCAGGAGATCAGCTTGCCGGACGATGAAGCCATGCGGGCGCAGGCCACCAGCAGCTGCCGCTTTTACTCGCGCTGCCCGCAGCGCTGGGAGCGCTGCTTGCAAAGCCAGCCGGGGCTATACACAGTAGGCGAGGGCGGGCACCAGGCAGCCTGCTACCTGTATGAGAAAGGCTAACGGCATGCTGAACAGTGAGAGCCAGGCCACTCCCCCGAAGTTGATCCGCGCCGGCTGCCTGATCGACGGGCGCAGCCACACCCTGCACTATGACCAGGCGATCCGCGTGCAGGGCGGGATGATCACCACAGTGGAAGACTGGCCGGCCGGGGAGCCCGCCCCCGATGTGGACCTGTCTCTGTACATGGTGGTCCCCGGGCTGATTGACACCCACCTGCACGTAACCTTTGACCCCGCCGCGCCTCAAATGTATGACCCGGTGCAGAACGGGGAGCAGATCCTGCGCCGCTCCCTGGAAAACGCCCGCGCCCTGCTGTGCGCCGGGGTGACCACCGCCGCGGACTGCGGAGCGCAAGACGAACTGGTCTTTGCGGTGCAGCAAGCCTGCCAAGCCAACCCGGCCCGCGGGCCGCGCATTCTCACCAGCGGCTATGCCCTGGTGCCGCAGGGTGGGCACGGCGCAGAGCTGATCGGCCGGCCGGCCAGCGGCGTGGAAGCGCTGCGCCGGGCGGTGCTGGAGCGCGCCGCAGCCGGGGCCGATTTCATCAAGGTGATGGCGACCGCCGGAGGCGGGGAAGCGCCCGGGCAGTCGCATTACGACCTGGCCGAGCTGACTGTCATCCACCAGACGGCCGCCGACTGCGGCCTGCGGGTGGCCGCCCACGCTCACGGGGTGCAGGGCATCCGCGACTGCGTGCAAGCAGGCATCGAACGCATTGAGCACTGCACCTTTTACGCTCCCGACGGGAGCTTTGCCTTCGATCCTGCACTGGCCGCTCGCATCGCCAGGCAAGGGGTGTTTGTCACCCCCACCAACGCCATCGATTACCGGCGCATCGCAAGGGGTGGAGAAGGCGCGCCGCGCCAGGAGTTGAACCGCATCTGGCGCGGCCTGCTGCAAGCCGGGGTGACCTTTGCGGCGGGCAGCGATGCCTGCGTCACCGATATGCACTACGACGATTACGCCCTGATCCCCGAATTAATGATCAGCGAGCTGGGCATGACGCCCTGGCAGGCGCTGCTGGCCTGCACTGCCCACGCCGCGGCCGCTTTGGGCCTGGAAGGGCAGTGCGGCGTGCTGGAGGCTGGCAAACAGGCCGACCTGGTAGCGCTGGCAGGCAACCCGCTGGAAGATATCTGCGCCCTGCGCCGGGTGAGCGGGGTGGTGCGCCAGGGACGGTTGGTCTACCAGGCTGCGGCCAGCCCTATCGAGGAAAACCACCTATGACCTACGCATGGCAAGGCCAATACCTGGAAGTCGAGCTGGCGACCGGGCAAACGACCGTCCAGCCACTGCAGACGCTGCGGCTGATCGAGACGATCGGCGGCATCGGCCTGGCAGCCGAACTGCTCTACCGCAGCGCCCCGGCGCGGTCCGGCCCGCTGGAGCCAGAGAACCCGTTGGTGCTGGCCGCCGGCCCGCTGAGCGGGACCACCTTCGCCGGAACCGGGCGCATCAGCGTGGCGGCGCGCTCGCCGCTGACCGGGGTATGGGGCGAGGCATCCATCGGGGGATATTTCGCCACCCAACTGAAGCGCGCCGGGTATGACGCGCTGGTGCTGCGCGGCGCGGCCGTCCAGCCCAGCCTGCTGCTGATCCTGGACGGTGAGGTGCAGCTGGTACCTGCCGGCGACCTGTGGGGCGTCGAGACGTACGCCTGTGAGCAGCAGTTGATCCGGCGCTACCCGCGCAGCGAAGCCCTGTGCATCGGTCCGGCCGGCGAACGCCTCGTGCCGCTGGCTTCACTGGTGCACAAACAGGGCAACAATGTGGCAGCCCGCACCGGGATGGGGGCCGTAATGGGCAGCAAACGCCTGAAAGCCATCGTAGCTCGCGGCAGCCAGGAGATCGCGCTGGCCGACCCACCGGCCTTTCAGCAGTTGAAACGCGAAGCGATCGAGTTGTTCAATAAGCATGATTTCATCCAGGTCATCCGCCGCGGCGGCGGCACAGCCGCGGCGGCCCCAATCGCAATCCAGATGGCCGACCTGACCGCCCGCAACTGGGATGTGGAGATCAGCGAGTGGGGGCCAGAACTGGCCCAGGCGATCAGCGGACCGGCGATGCAGGCCCAATTCCCCTCTCAAAAAGACACCTGCTATGCATGTCCGGTAGCCTGCAAATGGACCGCCGAGGCCCCGGCAAGCAGCGGCGGGGGCCACCTGGCCGGGCCAGAATACGAGAGTCTGGCCGCGCTGGGCGCTCAGGTGCAGGTCAGCGATGCACTTGCGGTGATGCAGGCCGGCGACCTGTGCAACCGGCTGGGCATCGACACGATCAGCACCGGTGCGACGATCGCCTGGGCGCTGGAAGCGCACCAGCGCGGGCTGCTAGACCCGACACACATCGACCCTGACCTGCAGCTGAGTTGGGGCGACCCAGCGCTGGTTCTGGAGTTGGTGCGGCGCATCGGCGAAAATCGACCCGGTTTGGGTGCGCTGTTAGCACGCGGCAGCCGGGAAGCCGCCCGGCTGAACGGGGCCGGCGCCGAGTTCGCCATGCAAGTCAAAGGGCTGGAGCTGCCCTTCCACCACCCGCGCGCCCTGCGAGGCCTGGATATCGCCTATGCCACGCTGCCCAAGGGAGCCACGCACAATGAAGAGGGCGTGGCCTGGGACTGGCCCGAGAGCACCTATGAAACCTGGGTGGGTGAGAGCATCCGCAGCATGAACTTGTCGGGCGCTAACAGTTCATTGGTATACTGCCAGTTCCTGGCCGGCGCGCTAAACGCCGATTTCACCGCCCGCTTGCTGACCGCCGCCACCGGAGTGACCTACACCCCAGCCAGCCTGCAGCGCGCCGGCGAACGAACCTGGCTGCTGCGCCGCCTGTTCAACCTGCGCCTGGGAGTGGGGGCTGAGGCCGACCTGCTGCCGGAGCGCGTGCGCCGCCAGGTGGAGCAGAGCGCAGCATCGCTAAAAGACCTGGACGCTGCCCTGCGGGTGTTTTACCAGCTGCGCGGGCTGGACGCACGCGGCCGCCCATCCTTGCAGCGCCTGTCTGAAACCGGCCTGGTTTGGCTGGCCGATGAAATTATGGATATTTTCTGATCCAAGCAGCCATCACTTGTTACGGAGGGTCGACAGCATGCCAGAAATCTATGGAGCGCAAGCGATCATCAAATGCCTGGAACAGTACGGGATCGAAATGGTGTTCGGCATCCCCGGGCTGTACAACATGCCGATCTTTGATGCCCTGTATCACCATCCTACCATCCGGGTGGTTGTTGTGCGACATGAAGGTGGGGCGGCGTTTATGGCCGACGGCTATGCCCGGGCCACCGGCCGGCCGGCCGCCGTGCTGACTCTGCCCGGGCCGGGCCTGACCAATGCCCTGACCGGCATCGGCGAGGCATTCTCCGACTCCGTGCCAATGCTGGTGCTCTCCACGCAGGTCAACCGCCAGTTTATCGACCAGAACGCCGGTCTGCTGCATGAAATGACCGGACAGTTTGAGATGTTGAGCAAGCTGACCAAGTACAGCGAGCGCATCACGGAGGGCAGCCAGATTGCGGCGGCCTTTCAGCGCGCCATGCAGGCCATGCGCAGCGGCCGGCCGCGCCCGGTGCAGATCGAAATCCCGCGCGACATTCAGGTGGGGCCGGCGCCGTGGCCCCAGCCCATCCCCGGTGGACTGCCGGCAGCCGGCGAGCAGCCGGCAAGATGCCGCCCGTCTGAGGAGATGCTGCGCTCAGCGGCGTTTGCCCTGGCGCAGGCCCAGCGCCCGTTGATCTACGCTGGCGGCGGGGTGATCAGCAGTGAAGCCGGGGCCGAATTATTGGCATTGGCCGAGCGCCTGGGGGCGCCAGTGCTGACCACTGGGATGGGCGCCGGGGCCATTCCAAGCGATCACCCACTGGCATGTGGGGTCGCCTGGATTGCCGCCGCTGATATCCGCCCGTTGGTGGCCGCCTGTGATGCCTTCCTGGCGGTAGGCACCCGCTTCAACCAGGGAATGACCGCCGGGTGGGAACTTCCGCTGCCCGAGACCACGATCCGCGTTGATATCGACGAAGCTGAAATCGAGCGCAATCTCCCAATGCGTACTCGCCTGGTGGGCGATGCCCGCTTCACGCTAGACACGTTGGATCGACTGCTGGCCGAGATGGGTGTGCAGCGATATGGGCAGGTCGACATCGGTATGCAGCTAGCCGTCGAGCAGTTTCGCCAGGCGCTGCAGGATAAGTTGGGTAGCAGCGCGCCCTGGATGGCTGCGCTGCGCGCCGCCCTGCCGCGCGATGCAATCATCAGCTGCGATATGTCGCTGTTCTGGGCCGATATGCTGGGCACATTCCCAATTTATCACCCGCGCACAATGTTGTTTCCATGGGGGTTTGGCACGCTGGGCTTCGCAATCCCAGAGGCAATTGGCGCCAAGTTAGCCAACCCGAATCAGCCGGTGGCGGCCATCTGCGGCGATGGCGCGTTCCTGTTCACCGGCGCCGAACTGGCCACCGCCGTACAGTACAACCTGGGCCTGCCGATCCTGGTCCCGAACAACCACGCCTATGGGATGATCAAGGTGCAGCAGCGCGACCAATATGATGAAAAATTTATCGCCGTTGACCTGGTAAACCCCGATTTCGTGCAACTGGCCCAAGCCTTTGGCGCAAACGGCGTGCGCGTGGCAAAGCCGGGCGAGCTGGCGGAGGCCATCCGGAGAGCCTTGAAAAGCAATAAACCCACCGTGATCGAAATCCCATGGCGCTGGGTATGGGGAAATGAGGCATAATATGGCGCATAAAACGTACGTACAGGGGAAATCCATTGAGGAGGCCATGTTGATCTCTGGGATGACCGATATTATCAAGTTGGGTTCGAACGAAAACGTTCTCGGACCCTCGCCAAAGGCCCTGGCCGCAATCCAGGCCGTCCTGCCGGATCTGCACCTGTACCCCGACAGCCATGAAAACCACTTCCTGGATAAACTGGCCCAGCGTCTAGGTTATGGGCTGCCCAAGGAGCATTTCATCACCGGCAACGGCTCATGCGATGTGCTGCGCATGATGACCCAGACCTTCATCCGCAGCGGGAAGAAGGCCCTGATCGCCGCGCCTACCTTCAGCATGTACGAACTCCTGGTGAATATGTTCCACGGCACACCGGTGCTGGTGCCGTTGAAAGATTTCACGGTCGACCTGGAGGCAGTTGCGGCAGCAGTCACTCCAGACGTATCGATGGTGTTTATCTGCAACCCTAACAACCCGACCGGCACCACCGTCACCCACGCGCAGGTAGCCGAGTTCCTGGAACGGCTGCCGCACCACGTGGTGACCGTGTTCGACGAAGCCTACATGGAGTTCGTCGAGGACTCGCAGTTCCCGCGCATGGCCGAGTTTATCCACGCCGGGCACCCAATCCTGGTGACACGCACGTTGTCGAAACTGCACGGTCTGGCCTCGCTGCGGGTAGGCTTCGGGTTCGGGCCGTTGAAGCTGATGCAGCGCGTGCGCCATCATCAGCTACACTTCAACAGCGGGCGGCTGGCCTACCTGGCAGGCTCAGCGGCGATAGAAGACGAAGAACATATCCGCAAGAGCCTGGACATGGTCTACGAAGGCAGGCGTTTCTTTTACACCGCGCTGGAGCGCATCCATATCCACTACCTGCCCACCCAGAGCAACTTTATTTTCCTGACCGATCTGCCGCTGGACGCCACTTATATTTGCGATGAAGCGATGAAGCGTGGCCTGATCCTGCGCCCTACCGGTCCGTTCGGGCTGCCGGCCAACATCCGCATCACCATCGCCCGTCCGCAAGACAACCAGCGCGTGGTGGACGCATTGGAAGAGATCCTTTACGATCGATAGTATAATTATTCACAAGAAATTACCATACGCCCATGCAGCCGGATGGCACGCCATCTGGGGTGCAAACTATCGAAAAGAGGAGGAAAAATATGGGTACCAAGGGTCGTCAAATTGTTGGCATGGATATCGATGAACTGCTGTGCCTGCTGAACCAGGCTTTTGCAGACGAATGGCTGGCCTACTACCAGTACTGGCTGGGGGCCAAGATCGTCAAAGGGCCGATGAAAGACGCCGTGGCGGCCGAACTGCTGCTGCACGCTACCGAAGAGCTGGGGCATGCGGATATGCTGTCGCTGCGCATCATCCAGCTGGGCGGCACCCCGCTGATCAGCCCCGAAGAGTGGTTCAAGAACAGCCACTGCGGCTACGACGCGCCCACCGACCCGTTCGTCAAGCAGATCCTGGCCCAGAATATCAAGGGCGAGCAGTGCGCTATCGACGTTTACCAGAAGCTGCTGCAACTGGTGAAGGACAAAGACCCGGTCACTTACAACATCGTGCTGACCATCCTGGAGCAGGAAGTGGAGCACGAGGAAGACCTGCAGTCGCTGGACGAGGATCTCGATCTGCTGATGCAGCGCTAGCGGGCTGCGCTTGCGGGCGCAGCTGCGCCTGCAAGCCCCAAGGCGGGCCACATCCGCGCCCGCCGGTTCGGTTCAAGCAGCGCCCGGCGCGATCCAGCGCCGGGCGCTGCTGGCTGTGGTGTATTTCTTGCATCACGGGAGAGGCATTCGATAAAAAGACCCGTTCGGGTATAATAAGGAAAGTATGGACCGCTTCCCGTCTCTCCCTGTGCGCACCTTCCTCCCCGCCGCGCCGCTGCTGAACCTGTCCGGCTGGGGCGGGCTGTATGCGCTGGTCAACTACACCTCGCCCTCGGGTGGGACGCGCTGGGCGTTCTTCTTCCTGGCGGTGCTGGGGCTGACCGGGCTGGCGCTGCCGGCGGCAGCCTATCTGAACCGGCGCTTCCCGTCGGCGCCGCCGCCAAACAGCGGGGTGATTGTGCGCCAGGCAATCTGGCTGGGGGTGTTCGTCTCAACCCTGGCCTGGCTGCGCCTGGGGCGAGTGCTGAACTTCCCGCTGGCGCTGCTGATCGCCGCCGGGCTGATCCTGATCGAGTTCCTGCTGCGCCTGCGCGAGCGCAGCGCCTGGCGCCCCGAGCGCGCCCGGCCCGAGGCGGCCCCGCCGCCTGCCCCACCCGCTGCCTGAACCCCCGCATGGCATCGCTGCGTGATCTCCCTTCAGTAGACCAGCTGCTGCAGACTCCCCAGGCCGCCGGCTGGCTGGCGCAGTTTGGCCGCCCGCTGACGGTTGAGGCGCTGCGCGGCGCACTGGCGGAGGCGCGGCGCTGCTTCACCCCTGCCCAGCCGCTGCCCACGCGTCCCGAACTGCTGGAGCAGGCCCGCCAGGCGCTGGATGCCTGGACCGCGCCCACGCTGCAGCCGGTGATCAACGCCACCGGGGTGGTGCTGCACACCAACCTGGGGCGCGCTCCGCTCAGCCGCGCCGCGCTGCAGGCGGCCCAGGCGGCTGCGTTGGGCTACTCCAACCTGGAGTACGACCTGGCAGCCGGGAAGCGCGGCTCGCGCCTGGCGCACGCCGAAACGCTGCTGCAGCGCCTGACCGGGGCAGAGGCCGCGCTGGTGGTCAACAACAACGCCGCCGCGCTGCTGCTGGCGCTCAGCGCGCTGGCAAAACGCCGGGCGGTGGTGATCGCCCGTACCCAGCTGGTCGAGATCGGCGGCGGGTTCCGCGTGCCGGAAGTGATGCAGCAGTCCGGCGCGCGCCTGTTGGAAGTGGGCGCCACCAACCGCGTCCACCTGAGCGATTACCAGGCCGCCCTGGACGAGAACCCCGCCCTGGTGCTGCGCGCCCACCGCTCAAACTTCCGCCTGGAAGGCTTCACCAGCGAACCGCAGCTGGATGAGATCGCCGCCCTGGCCCACCAGGCCGCGCTGCCGCTGCTCGACGATCTGGGCTCGGGGGCGCTGCTGGACGCAGCCCGCTACGGGCTGGGGCATGAGCCGACCGTGCAGGAATCGCTGGCTGCCGGGGCCGACCTGGTGTGCTTCTCGGGCGATAAACTGCTGGGCGGCCCGCAAGCCGGGATCATTATTGGGCGGGCGGCGCTGGTGGACAAACTGCGCAAGCACCCGCTGGCGCGCGCCGTGCGCGCCGATAAGCTGTGCCTGGCGGCGCTGTCTGCCACGCTGCTGCACTACCTGAAAGACGAAGCCGAGCGCGAAGTGCCGATCTGGCGCATGATCGCCGCCCCGGCCGAGCAGCTGCAGGGGCGCGCCGC
>JBJSYW010000085.1:0-5131 GCA_046089985.1 Chloroflexota bacterium | reverse complement strand
ATGGCGATGCCGTCCACGCCCTTCTCCATCAGGCTTTCCAGCTCGGCGATCTGGTCCTCGGCCTTAGCACCCACCGGTCCGACCATCACCGCGTCCACACCCAGGTCCTGGGCGGCTTTCTCAACGCCGGCCTTGATCTGCGGGGCGAACTCGTTCGAAACGTCGTGGTAAGACACACGGATGACCGGCTTCTCACCGGCGGCCATGCGGGCGGCGATGTCCGGGTTGAGGGTGAAGCCCGCCGCGGCTGCCGGGGCCTCGGTTGCGGCCGGCGCTTCGGTGGCTGCCGGGGCTTCGGTAGCCACCGGCTCGGGCGCTTGGGTCTCGGCCGGGGCAGGAGCAGCAGTCGGGGCGCAGGCGCTCAGCGCCATGCTGGCGATCACCAGCACAGCCAGCAGGCGCAAAATCCAGGTCGATCTCTTAATCATTTCGTTCCTCCGTTTTCTCTTCCAATGGTTCGATGCTTTCAAATGCCTGATGAAGACGGGAGGAAACCGCAGAGGAAAATTCAGATATAATCAGGCTGGAACCCGGGTGACTGAACGGTTTCCACCGGGGCGGATCTGTCGGGATCCGCCCCGCACCTGTATCCAAATAGACCGCATTGATCCCTACCGCTGCAAACCCAGAAATTTTGGCGCTGTGTCGGTTGTTGGATGGCCAACCTGCATCAGGCGAATGGCTGATGCCCGGCGGCCTTCACCTCCTTAAGGTGTTACCCTACTCGTTTGCCACGCGTCCACTTATCCACGCCCACCGCCAGGATGATCACCAGACCGATGATCGTCGTCTGCCAGAAGGGCGAGATTCCTAACAGCACCAGGCCGTTACGCAGCACCCCGATGATCAGCACGCCGATCAGCGTGCCCAGCATCGTGCCCTCGCCGCCGGCCAGCGACGCGCCGCCGATGACGGTGGCTGCGATCACATCCAACTCCAGGCCCAGGCCGGTGCGACCGGCCTGCCCGCTGGGCAAGAAAGCCAGCGAGAGGATGCCTGCCAGCCCCGCCAGCACGCCCATCAGCGTGAAGGCCATGATCTTGACGTTCTTTGTGCGAATGCCCGACACGCGAGCAGCTTTCTCGTTGCCGCCTACGGCGTACACCTGGAAACCAAACACGGTCAGAGACAGCAGGATATACCCAATCACCAGCACGATGATAAAAAAGACCAGCTGCATTGGGATTACCCCAAACAACTGCCCCTGGCCCAGAAAATAGAACTGGTCGATGATCGGCTTGGCAATGCCGAAGGATTCGTTAATCGTCACCGGCTGGCCGTCGGTGATCAGCAGTGCGGCTCCACGCACCACGCTCAACATACCTAATGTGGTGATAAAAGAGGGCAGTTGGCCGTAGGTGGACAGCCAGCCGTTGATGAAACCGATCGCCCCACCCAGCAGCAAGCCGATCAAGATCGCCGGGAGCAGCCCAAACTGCTGCACAAGCAGCATGCCCACGCCCAGGCCCACCAGCGCATACGTCGAGCCGATGGAAAGATCAATCTCTTTGGCGATCAGCACAAAGGTCATGCCAACCGCCATAATCCCGTATAACGACACCTGCCGGCCAACGTTCAGCAGATTCTTGACCGAAAGGAAGTTCGGCGAAGCAAAGGTCAAGAACACGCACATCAGGATCAGGGCAATAAAAACACCCGTCTCACGCCCGGAGACAATGCGGCGGAGGCGCTGCGCCCAGGACTTGGCGGGTGGTTCCAGGTGATCGGTCTGCGGAGAGGACGTGGTAGTCAAAGGGCTTACTCCTGATTGGAATGAGGGGGTTGCGTCATGGTCGGGTCGAAAATCAGCATATTGCGGTCATGATCCCGTTTATCGCCGCGCTTGACGATGGCTGACAGCCGGAAACTGCTGCCCGGCAGCCAGATGCGCGAAAACTCGATCGGCGTGCCATCTTGCAGGTAGAGCAGCTGTTCCATATACATTACCGGGTCACACGATGATATATGAAGCATCTCCGCCACGTGGTCATCGGCCGACTGGGCCTGGAAGGTGCGCTGCCCCCAACCCAGTTTTAGATGATAGGTTTCTTCAAACGTCTGAAACAGGCGGACTTTGCTGAAATCCACGGTTTCGATGCCGGGGCAGCGCGTAGTGACCACATAGTTATGCAGGTAGATGATCGGGTCTTGATGGACCGAACGCACCCGCTCCAGCGTCAGCCCGGCCGCGCCGGGCGGAAGCCCAAGCAGCGAAGCGATGCGCTGCGGCGGCGGCTCAACCTCCTGGCGGATGACGATGGTCTGGAAGGCGATCTTCTTTTCAAGCAGGGCCTCGGAAAAGGCGATCAACTGCTCGGCCAGCGGCTGCTCGATCACGTTGGCTTCAACAAAGGTGCCGCGGCCGTGCAGCGTTACCAACAAGCCTTCGGAGGTCAGCTGGTTGATCGCTTTGCGGATCGTGCCACGGCTGACGCCCAGCGTGGCAGCCAGTTCGATCTCGGATGGCAGGCGGTAGTGCTCCGGCCAGACGCCGGTGGAGATCTGCGCGCGCATCCAGTCGATGATTTGCTGGTAGATCAATTTGGGGCCTAAGCGTTCGATTTCCGGCATACGCTTCCCTATCCACAGCAAGAGGACGAGTCTTGTCTACAGTTGTACATAGATGTATATGGTTGTCTATAGACGTCTACTGAAGTATATTTTATAATAGTCCCACGCAAAGTCAAGCACCCAATAGCGTTTTTTTCAAAAACGTGACGAATGTCATATCCGGAGGATCCATGCACGCAGAAACACTTACTCGCCAGGAACTGGCGAAACACATCCAGTTCACCAACGTCCGTCCTGAGGCTACCTATGCCGAAGTCGTCGCCCACCTGGAAACCACCGTCCAGCATGGATTTCACGCGGCGATGATTTCGATGTGCTGGGTGCCGCTGGCCCGGCAAATGCTGCAGGGAACCGGCGTAGTCACCGCCACCTGCATTGGGCTGGGTACCGGGCACGAAAGCCTGCACGCCAAAATCGCCCAGATCCGCGAATGCCGCGCCTTGGGGGCGGAAGAAGTGGATTATGCGCCCAACATGGGCTTCTTACTGTCGGGGATGCTGGCTGAATTCCAGGAGGAGGGGGCGGGGATCGTGCGCGCCGCCGAGGGGATGCCGGTGAAAGCGATGCTTGAGCTGGGCTATGTCAAAGATGAAGCGCTGCGCCGCAAAGCCGTGCAGCTGCTGGATGAAGCCGGCGTGCCGTGGATCAAGAATTCCAGCGGGTGGGGGCCCGGCTCGGAAGCAGCTTCACCCGAGAACATCGGTATGATTCGAAAAACCGTGACCCGCGCCCACGTTAAGGCCTCCGGCAAAATCAACTCTTACGAGAAAGCCGTGGCCTTGCTGAACGCCGGGGCCGAACTGCTGGGCACCAGTTCAGCCGTCGCGATCCTGGATAACCTGAGCGGCGATACAGCCGGTTATTAACCGGCTGAAATTCAGTTTCGATTGCGATTGCCTGTAGAATGGAAGACGCCCCTCGCCAGGATCCTGGGGGGGGCGTTTTGCATTTCACCAGGGATTGCTGCAAGATTGCCCTGATCATGGTTGCAAAGGACCCCATAAATAAGGTATGATTAACCCAACAATGAACACCGCTCCTGGCGGCAGCCGCCAGCCATTCTCACGGATCAACCAATTATGGGAAAACAGCTTACTGTCTTGCTCGTAGAAGACGACGATACAGATGCGCAGTTGGTCATGCGCGTGCTGAGCAAAGCCGGCTACGAGGTCCAGTATACGCGGGTTGAAACCGAGGCTGACCTGCGCGAAGCGCTGCGCAGCGGGGATTGGGATATCGTCATCTGCGATTTTAAGCTCCCCGAACTGGACGGCCCCACTGCTTTAGACATCCTGCGCTCAACCGACCTGGACCTGCCCTTCATCGCCGTCTCCGGCACGATGGGCGAAGAGACCGCCGTGGCGATGATGCGCGCCGGCTCCCACGACTACGTCATGAAAAGCAATCTCCCGCGACTGGTGCCCGCCATCGAGCGCGAACTGGCCAACGCCGAAATCCGCAGAGAGCGCCGCCTGGCCCACCAGGCGCTGCAGGAAAGCGAAGCCCGCTACCGCCTGCTGGCTGACAATGCCGCAGATGTGATCTGGACGCTGAACACCAGCAGCGGGAAGTTCACCTATGTCAGCCCCTCGGTGCTCCGGCTGCGCGGCTTCACCCCCGAGGAGGTGCTGCAGCAGCCGGTCAACGACTCGTTGACCCCCGAATCGCTGGAGAGCGTCAACCGCCTGATCTCCGAACGCCTGCCGGAATTCCTGGCCCAGGGCAAGCCGCTCTGGTTTGTGGATGAGGTTGACCAACCCCACAAGGACGGGCGGGTGATCCACACCGAAGCCACCACCACCTACGTCTTCAACAACCGCGGCGAAGTGGAAGTGGTGGGCGTGTCGCGCGATATTACCGAGCGAAAAAAATACGAGGCCGCCCTGCGCGATTACAATACGCGCCTGGAGGCCGACGTCGAAATCCGCACCCGTGAGCTGCGCGACTCACAGGAGAAACTGGTGCAGCACGAACGGCTGGCGGTCCTGGGCCGCCTGGCTACCGGCGTGGCGCACGAGCTGCGCAACCCGTTGAGCGTGATCAACGATGCAGTCTACTATATCAAGCATTTCACCCCCGGGCTGAGCGAAAAAGCACGCGAATACCTGGGCATCATCGAAGAAGAGATCAAAGCCGCGGTCCAGATTATCGAAGACCTGACCGATTATTCCAAGCACCGCCTGGCGGAACGCCAGTTTACCACCGTCGGCGGCCTGGCAGCCCAGGCGCTGCAGCGCGTGCGCGTTCCGGAATCGATCCAGGTGACGCTGGATCTACCCGATGACCTGCCCCGGGTGTACGTGGATGTACTGCAGATCGAACAGGTCTTCAGCAAGTTGATCCTCAACGCCTGCCAGGCGATGCCCGAAGGCGGGCAGCTGACCATCCGGGCCGGGCAGGCGGTAGAAGACGGGCAGGCGGGCGGCCCGGTGGGTCCGCTCCAGGTGCAAATTTGCGACACCGGCAGAGGCATCAGCGCCGAGAATATGCCCCGGCTGTTCAGCCCGCTTTTCACCACCAAGGCCCGCGGGCTGGGACTGAGCCTGGCCCTGAGCAAGAA
>JBJSYW010000084.1:0-4427 GCA_046089985.1 Chloroflexota bacterium | reverse complement strand
GGCGCTCGCGTTCGGTGCCGCAGTACAGGGTTGGCAGCAGCAGTCCGCCGGTCTGCCCGGCAGCCAACCGGGCGGCGTTTTCGGCATTCAGCGCATCCAGGCCCATCGGCAGGTGCGGGCCATGCCATTCGATCAGGCCTACCGGCAGGTAGGCCACCGGGCAGCGGGAAAGCTCTGCCAGGATTTCTTCGGGGCGCAGGTGGGCAAGCTGGCGCAGGTCCATGGCTTATGCTCCTGGCAGTGTGTAGACGCCCAGCGACTGCCAGGCTGAGCTGCCAGTGATGATGCCCAACGCAAGCGTTTGGGCGCCTTCCGGCGGTTGGACAGCCAGGTCCAGGCGCACCAGGTCCAGCGGTGAAACCGGCTGCAGCGTCTGCTGGTGAAGCGTGTTCCCGGCGCGGTCACGCCAGGCGAGCGCCAGGCGGCCCAGGTCGAATACTCCGAAGGTTCCCGTCAGCTGCAGGCCGCCGCTGACCGGCTGCAGGCGGATGCGCCGGCTGATGCAGCCGCCGTCTTGAACGTCCAGGATCTTGTCGCAGCAGCGGCAGACACCCCATTCGATTTGAAAGCGGCTGGACTGGCCCGGCTGCATTGTATAGAACGGGCTGAGGATCTCGGCCTCCATCAGGTAAATTCTGCTCTGCTCGTAATCCAGGTTGGCCACCTTGCCGCGCCCAATCGTCCAGCATTCGACCGTCGAACCCTGGTCGGGGTATTCCTGCCCGGCGAAATGCGTGAAACGCCCGGCGAAGGCATAACCCTGGGCGGCGTTGCTGAAAGCGATCCAGCCGGCCGATGAGTCGATCCCGATCTTACCGATCTCCCACTGGTAGTGCGCCTCGACCAGGCCGCTGCCTGGGTCGCTGCTCCACTGGGGGTTGTCTTCAGCGCCGAACATCACCCAGTAGCCTTTTTCGAACCGGCTGGCCGGGTTGAGCGGCGCGGTCATGCTGCATTGGTCCTCGGCCGCCAGCCGGCCATCGGGCAGCGTGCGCTCAGCGCGCAGTTGAACAACGTCCCAGATGCTCCAGCGGCGCGGGCGGTCAGAGATATTGCGGAAGGCCAGGTCAAGCTGTACCCGGCCGCTGCCGGGCAGCAGCCGGACACGGCGCGTGATCTGCACCCCGGTGCGTGGGTCGGCGGGGCTGGTCATCTCATGCGTTGGGCCATCCGGCCCGGGCTGGCAGCCGGTCACCTGATAACGCCCGGTATCGAGCAGTGGATCGGGCGGCCCATGCCACTGGTCTTCGTTGTCCCAGCCTTGCGGCGACGGCCAGGTCTTATCACCGCCATAATTCTTCCAGGCGGCTAACGTGCCGTCGCCCTGGTTCTCCTCAGCGCTGAACAGCTTGCCGGCCAGGTCGGGATCGACGAACAGGTAGGGGTAATCGCCCAGGTCACAGGCCATAATGCGGCCGCCAATCTCTGGGACGGCCACCAGGCTCACCAGGCCGTTGCTCAGCCGGTATGCCGGCCAGCCGCGGAACTGGCATTTCTCGAGCGTGCAGTCCGATGGTTCGACCATATGCGCTCTCCTTGATCGACTGCCTGGAAAGGCAGCCGGAATTGGATGGAGTTATGCTGCCGTTTCAGCCATGCCGGTGGCGTACATCATAATCGCCTGCTCATTGGCCTCATCGCGCGTGAGGGTGGCGGTCACGCGGCCCTCGCTCATAACGATCACCCGGTCCGCCAGGGTCAGGATTTCGGGCAGTTCGGAGGAGATCAGCAGGATGCTGATGCCTTCATTTGCCAGGCCGCGCATCAGCTCGTAAATTTCTGCCTTTGCGCCCACATCAACGCCATGCGTCGGTTCATCCATGATCAACAGGCGGGGGCCGGTAGCCAGCCAACGCGCCAGGGTGGTCTTCTGTTGGTTGCCGCCGCTCAGGCTGCGCACCGGGCTGTCGAGCGAAGCCAGTTTGATGTGCAGCTTCTCGACGAAGCGCTCGGCGGTGCTGCGCACCCGGCGGTGGTTCAGCAGGGTGTAGTTCGTCATGCGCGGCATCTCGGCAATCGACATATTAAACAGGATCGGCAGATCCATGAACAAAGACAGCAGCTTGCGGTCTTCCGGCACCATCGCCAGACCGTGGGTGATGGCCTGGTCGGGCGATTTGAACTGCACCGGCTTGCCTTCCAGCAAGATCTCGCCGCCTTTGATGGGGTCTGCACCGAAGATCGCCCGGGCCACGTCGCTGCGCCCTGCGCCCACCAGCCCGGCAAACCCCAGGATCTCGCCTTCGTAAAGGCTGAAGCTGACATCCTGGAAGCGACTGCCGCTCAGGTTTTTGACCTGTAAGCGAACCTTATCGGAGCGTTGGCCAGCGGTCTGGCTCAGGCGCTCGGCTTCCTGGCGCAGTTCGCGCCCCACCATCATGTGGATGACTTTCTCGACGGTGGAGTCGGCGCGTGGCAGCGTGCCGCGATATTCTCCGTCGCGCAGAACGCTGATGCGATCGGCAATGCGCAGCACTTCTTCAATTTTGTGTGAAACATAGATCACCGCCCCGTGACGGGCTTTCACGCCTTCGATCACTTCAAACAGCCGGGCGGTTTCCGCTTCGGAGAGCGACGAATTGGGCTCGTCCATGATGATCAACTGCGCGCCGCCGGAGAGGGCGCGCGCGATCTCCACCAGCTGGCGCTGGGAGATGCTCAAGCGGCTGACCTGGGTTTCTGGGTCGATCTTTAACCCCACCAGGTCGAGGGCCGCCAGGCTCTGGCGGCGCGCCTCGCCCCAGTCGATCACGCCCCCATTGGAGGGCATGCGTCCCAGCAGCAGGTTTTCGATCACGTTCAGGTGTGGCAGCATGGCCAGTTCCTGGTGGATTACGGCGATGCCGGCGGCCAACGACTCAATCGGGGATTTGAAGTCAACGTCCTGGCCGCGGTAGGTCAGCCGTCCGCTTTTGTTCTGGACGATGCCTCCCAGGATGTTCATCAAGGTCGATTTGCCGGCCCCGTTCTCGCCCACCAGGGCGTGTACTTCTCCGTAGTTGAGGTCAAAGCTGACCTCTTTCAGGGCCTGTACACCGCCGAAGCGCTTGGAAACGTTTTCTACATTCAGTAACTGTCCGCTGGTCTCACTCATTGCAGCCCTCTACGCCTGTTGAATGGGGCTCCCCTTCCGGGGAAGGGGAGCCCTTACCGGAGTGTCAGCTTATTTCGGGGAAGTCCAGAACTGGTCGATGTTCTGCTGGGTGACGATATCGGCGCGGGTGACCAGGCGCGCGCACTGCGGCACCGTGCCGCCCATGATGAAGTTGAACAGGCGGATAACGGGGTCATGGCCCTGGGCGAACGGATCCTGGCCGATGGTGGCGTAGATCACGCCTTTCTTGACAAACTCCATCGTTTCGTCGACGAAGTCGAAGGAGACCACCTGGACGGCGCCGGTCTTGCCGGCGTCTTCCACAGCGGCGGCGGCGCCGAACGGGCCGCCGGCGGTGACGTAGATGCCCGCCAGGTCAGGGTTGGAAGACATGAAGTCCTGGGCCTGGGTGTAAGCGATGTCGCCCTTGTCGGTGTTCTCCACCTCGCCAACGATTTCGATGTCGGGGAAGGACTTCTTGCATTCGTCAACAAAGCCGGTGCGGCGCAGTTCGTGGGCTTCGACCGAGAAGAAGCCGGTGATAATGGCGACCTTGCCCTTGCCGCCGATCGCTTCAGCCATCGCCTTGCAGGCGGTCTGGCCCTGCAGGTACAGGTCGGCGCCGACGAAGAACAGGCGCTTGTTGGGGGTCAGGGTTTCGGAGTTGAAGGTTGCCACCGGGATGCCGGCGTCAACGGCTTTGTCGATGAAGGTCGCCACACCGGCGTCGCCGGCGATGGTGGCGATGGCATCGTACTGCTGGACGATAGCAGACTCAATCCCTGGGCCGAAGAAGTCGCCGGTGTGGGCTTCGCCGGGGACGATCCAGTCGACAGTGACGTTGTACGGCTTCAGTTCTTCGGCCGCTTTCATCACGCCTTCTTTGACCGGGATCCAGAACGGATTGTTCTCCAACCCAAGCACGGCGATCTTCATCGCTTTTTCGGGCTGCTTGTCTACCGGCTTGACCGTGCCTTCGTCTTCAGGCGTGCAGGCGCTGTCAAAGGCGGGCAGTTGACCGGCTGCCGGGGCTTCAGGGGCGGGCGCGCCGCTGGAGGTCCAGAAGTCCTTGATGTTCTCTTTGGTGACGATATCGGCGCGGGTGACCAGGCGGCCGCACTCGGGCACTTCACCGGCTGTCAGATAGTTGAACAGGCGGATGACGGGGTCGTGGCCCTGGGCGAACGGATCCTGGCCGATGGTGGCGGCGATGACGCCCTTGTCCACAAACTGCATCGTCTCTTCGACGAAGTCGAAGGAGACCACCTGGACGGCGCCGGTCTTGCCGGCGTCTTCCACAGCGGCGGCGGCGCCGAACGGGCCGCCGGCGGTG
>JBJSYW010000083.1:0-2860 GCA_046089985.1 Chloroflexota bacterium | reverse complement strand
CTGATTTCATCCGTGAAGCCGTGGCCGAAGACCTGGCGACCGGGCGCTACACCCGCGTCCACACCCGCTTCCCGCCCGAGCCGAACGGTTACCTGCACATCGGCCACGCCAAAGCCCTGGCGATCGACTTCGGCCTGGCGCGCGATTTCGCCGGCCAGTGCAACCTGCGCTATGACGACACCAACCCCACCAAAGAGGACGTTGAGTACGTCGACTCCATCAAAGAAGATATCCGCTGGCTGGGCTTCGATTGGGAAGACCGCGAGTATTACGCGTCCGACTACTTCCCGCAGTTGTACGAATGGGCGGTGGAGCTGATTAAAAAAGGCAAAGCCTACGTCGACGAGCTGAGCTTCGACGAGATGCGCGAATACCGCGGCACGCTGACCGAGCCGGGGCGCAACAGCCCGTGGCGCGACCGGCCCATCGCGGAGAACCTGGCCCTGTTCGAACGCATGAAGAACGGCGAGTTCCCCGACGGTTCGCTGACCCTGCGGGCCAAGATCGATAATGCTTCGCCAAACGTGCTGCTGCGCGACCCGGTGATGTACCGCATCATCCACCACCCGCCGCACCACCGCCACGGCAAGACGTGGTGCATCTACCCGATGTACGACTACGCCCACGGCCAATCCGACAGCCTGGAGGGCATCACCCACTCGCTGTGCTCGCTCGAATACGAGAACCACCGCCCGCTGTACGAGTGGTTCCTGAGAGAACTGGGCATCTACGCCCCGCGCCAGATCGAGTTCGCCCGGCTGAACCTGACCTATACCGTGATGAGCAAACGCAAGCTGATCAAGCTGGTGCAGGAGAAGCACGTGCGCGGCTGGGACGACCCGCGCATGCCCACGCTGTCGGGGATGCGCCGGCGCGGCTTCCCGGCCGAAGCGGTGCTGGAGTTCCTGAACCGGGTGGGCGTGGCTAAGAACTACAACGTGGTGGACGTCTCGCTGCTGGAAGAGATCGTGCGTGACCGGCTGAACTGCTGCGCGCTGCGCAAGATGGCGGTGCTCAAACCGCTCAAGCTGGTGATCGACAACTACCCCGACGGGCAGGTGGAGGAGATGGAGGCGATCAACAACCCCGAAGACGCCGCCGCCGGGACACGCAAGCTGCCCTTCAGCAAGGAATTATGGATCGAGCAGGACGATTTCCGCGCCGATCCGCCGCCCAAGTACTTCCGCATGACCCCTGGGCGGGAAGTGCGCCTGCGCTATGCTTACCTGATCACCTGCACCGGCTACGAGACCGGCGCGGATGGGAACGTGAGCGTGGTGCACGCCACCTATGACCCCGCCACACGCGGCGGCGACGCCCCGGACGGGCGCAAGGTCAAGTCGACCATCCACTGGCTTTCGGCGGCCCACGCCCTGCCGGCTGAACTGCGCCTGTATGACCGGCTGTTCATGCGCCCCAATCCGGAAGACGTGGACGAAGAGAGCCAGACCTTTCTGGATTTCATCAACCCCGATTCGCTGGAAGTGCTGAACGGTTATGTAGAGCCGGGGCTGAAGAGCGCCGCCGCCGGTGAGCGCTTCCAGTTCGAGCGCCAGGGCTACTACAACGTCGATAAGGACAGCCGCCCCGAAGCGCCGGTCTTCAACCGCACCGTATCCCTAAAAGACAGCTGGGCGAAGATCGAGAAGAAAGGCTGAGGTTAACCGGCCCGCCCCCCACTGCTGCAGCGGGGGGCGGGTTGATTCCGGTCAGGCGAGCGCCGCCAGGCGCTCGGCGGCGGCGCGCAGGCGCGCCAGCACTTTCTCGCGGCCGATGATTTCGATGCTCTCGAAGAGCGGCGGGCTGACCTTTTGCCCGGTGACGGCCGCGCGCAGGATGCCGAACAGCTGCCCGGCCTGCAGCCCCAACGCATCCGCCAGGGCGCGCAGCGGCGGCTCGGCCTGCTCCAGCGACAGCTCCGGCAGCCCTTCCAACACCTGCAGGGCGCGCTGAGCGGCGGCGGCCGAGTCGGCCGCGCTCATCTTGGAACCGAGCAGGTCGGCGTCGGCCGGGTTGACCTGCTGCTGGAAGAAGAAGCCGATCCACTGCGGGGCGTCGTCCAGCGTCACCAGGCGCTCCTGCACCAGCGGGGCGATGCGCTCCAGGGTAGCCAGGTCGGCGTCAAAACCGGCCTTGTGCATAAACGGCTGGATGCGCCGGGCCAGGTCATCCACCGCCAGGCCGCGGATATAAGCGCCATTGAAATAATCCAGCTTGGTGAAATTGATCGCCGCCGGGGCCGGGTTCAGGCGCTCCAGGCCAAACTTTGCGATCAGATCGTCCATGCTGAAGAACTCGGTGTGATCGTCATAGCTCCAGCCCATCAAAGCGGTCCAGTTGCGCACCGCTTCGGGCAGGTAGCCCAACTCGATCAGGTCGGTGACGAAGATCGAGTGCCCATCCTTCATCGCCTCGGCCGACTCGCGCTTGCTCATCTTACCTTTGCCGCTGGGCTTCAGGAAGATCGACAGGTGCACAAACACCGGCAGCTCCCAGCCGAAGGCGCGCAAGATGTGCCCGTGCAGCGGGAAGGTCGACAGCCACTCAGAGCCGCGGATCACATGGGTCACACCCATGGCATGGTCATCGACCATCGCCGCCAGGTGATACAGCGCCAGCCCGTCCGACTTGACCAGGATGCTGTCATCCAGGCTGCTGTTCTCGACCACGATCTCGCCACGCAGCAGGTCGGTGACGGTGATCGCACCCTCGGTGGGCATCTTGAAACGGATCACGTGCCGGTCGCCGGCGGCTACGCGGCGGGTCGCCTCGCCCGGGTCGATCCGCCGGCAGACGCCATCGTAGCGCGGGTTTTGCTTGTTCTTCTGCTGCTCCTGACGCACCTGCTCCAGCCGCTCGG
>JBJSYW010000082.1:0-4298 GCA_046089985.1 Chloroflexota bacterium | reverse complement strand
CCGCGCGCGCCTGGGTGATCCAGCCCTGACGCGCGCATTTTACTGCTTACCGGAGGTTACTTTATGAACTCCTACGAAGACCGCAGCTTGCTGAACCGCTTTCAGGCGGTACAGAAACTGATCGAAGGCAACAAGCTGGTGATCAGCGCACAAACACCCGGAAGCGGCGGGCTGCCTGGCTATGTGAACGAAAAGGTCGGGATCGTCAACCGCTATGACTCGGCCTACGGCAGATACGTTCTCCAAACTTCCTGGGGCATATTCCAATACGACCGGGAGAATCAGGTCTATATCCTGATGCAGCAAACCGGGGAAATCCCCGAAGCGCTGCAGACGCCGGTCAAGTCCTTCTCAGCCTCGGCCACCCTGTGGCCCGATAAAACTACGATCCAGCTCGATCACACCGATCGGGTGGTTGAGCTGGACCTGGTGATCGACCGATCCGTCTATATTAAGTACGAGATCCTCAACCAGATCAACCGTACGCTGTACGAGTCTGGCATCCCGATCCTGGTGTGGAGGGTCGATTTTTCCAACGCCTGGGCAACGCAACCTGTGAACAGGGCCGCCGGCGGGTATCGCATCGCCAACGAAAGCGTATCGGTAGTCGTATCGTCGGCTGTGATCGACACAGACCATCGCCAGATGGTTGCGGTGCAACTGATGCCGGAGAGCAAACAGTCGGCCCAGGCGATCCGCGCCTCGCTGTCCACCAACAGCGCCAAGGCTGGCGTGAGCCTGTCCGGCGGTGAGCATCAGCCCGAATACCTGTCCTCCGCGCGCCAGGGATGCCTGACCCTGGCCGCCACCATGCAGGAGGTGGGCGCAGCCGGCAACGTGGTGGTGTACATGCACCAACTGTGCGCCGATCCGTCGCAGGCCAAAAGCACCGATTATTTCTACATCATCGAAACCAGGTATCAGCCGGATAAGATCCGCAAAGAGTTTATCACCCGGCTGAACGTCAGCATCACCTGGCCGCTGCTCGAAGCGTGGGGCGAGTATCTGCTGAACGAAGGCCGGCGCTACGAGCTGGTCAAAGACCTGGATCTGTGGGGGGATGAATTTACCCGGGCAATCCTGGTCGAGCGCGCCCCCGATCGCTGGGAAGCGATCATCAGGCGCGGCCTGCAAGAAGGCGAAATTACCCTCTAGGAGAATTGACCGATGGCACGACTGGAAGCGCAGGCAAAAGTACTCTACTATCCCACCGATCTGGCGCTGGTGGACGTTATCTCCACCTACTTCTCGACCAACGGGAAGGAAACTCGCATCGTCGATCCGTGCTGCGGGCGGGGCGATGCCCTGGCGCAGTTGGCCGGGCAGATGGACCGCAAGCCCGTTACGCTGGGCATCGAACTGTCCACCTTCCGCGCGCAGGACGCCAAGCAGAAACTGGATCGGGTGCTGGCGACATCGTTCTATGATGTGACGCGCACCGACAACAAGTGGACCCCGCGCAGCGTAGGGTTGGTGTTCAACAACCCACCCTATGATTGGAGCGAGTTCACAGAACTCAAATTCGGCGGGAAGCGCCACATCCGGCATGAGTGGGAGTTCGTCGATCGCTGCACGCCCAAAATCCAGCCCGGCGGGCACCAGGTCATCCTCATCCCGCGCAGCATGCTGGGCAGCGAACAGATGCTGGGCGCCGGCCGGGAAGATCGCATGGGGCGGCACCTGGCCGGATGGTATGAGTACATCCAGGTCTGCCACGCCGATAACGACGATTACAGGCGCTTTGACCAGGTGGTGGTCCTGGCCTGCAATAAGCGGATTAAGTTCAAGCCGCCGGCCAGTGAAGAGATCGAAGCGATCACGCAGTACGCCAGAGAAGAGGCCGAGATCCCGCTGATCCGGCCCGGCGACGGGCGCTTTGTGATCCCGCCGGTCCAGGATGTGGTCCCGTTCGTCTTCACCTACGTCCCGACCAAGCCTGAAGATCTGGTCCGGCACGGCAAGGCCTGTTCGCCGCTCAAAACCCAGGAGTTCGAGCGCGTTACCTACACCCGGCCGGTGGGCGCGCCGTTCCAGCCTGCCACGCCGCTCAAGATCGGGCACATCACGATGCTGCTCACCGGCGAAGAAGCCGGCGTGGTGCGCCTGGCCGATCGGGTCCACGAAAAGGCCCGGGCCATGCTCATCAAGGGCAAGACCGGCAAGGCCACGATGGTGGTTGACTCGGAAGCCGTATACTCCGACAAGGGGGTATACTCGCACACCAAAATCACCACCCGGCAGGTTCCGCAAGCCACCATCGCCATCGTGCGCGATGATGGCAGCACCGAGCTGCTCAACGAACCCAAACAGGTGGAGAATTTCGCCAACACCTACGTCAAAGATATCGCCGGCGCGCTGCTGGAGCGCAATAAACCGCTGTACAGCTTTCAGCCAGAAGACCGGGAGTGGGCGGCGCTGGCCGGCATCGGCGTGCAAATGCCCAAGCTGCCTGACCGGGAAGAAGCCGGGTTGTTCCCGGCGCAGAAGCACCTGGCGATCGCCGCGGCGCGCGTGCTGCGCAAGCGCCATGTGGCGATCATGAACGCCGAGATGGGTTTTGGGAAAAGCCTATCGAGTGTCGCGATCATCCACCTGATGGATGCGCCGGCCACGCTGCTGACCTGCCCGGGGCATCTGGTGTTCAAATGGCGCTCTGAGATCATGACGGGCTGCGATCCGCAGAAACCGATTACAGCGCGCGTGATCACCCGCCCGGTGTCCGAGAGCTACACGGTTAGCAGCCCCAGCGAAACGGACATCAAAAAGCACGCCATGCTCCACCTGAGCGGCAACATCTGGATGGCCAAACCCAGCTGGTGGATGCGGCTCAAGCGCGACCTGGAGGCCAACGGGGCCAGGGTAACCGCCACCACTCGCTGGCAGATCCCCGGCGATGTAGAGTCGAACAACGACCGGGGCCTGCGGCGGGACATAACGATCCAATGCGAAACCCTGTCCGGGCAGCAGTACGTGCTGGATCTGCTGAATAAGCAGACGTTCAACGACCGCAGCGACGCTGCCCACAAGGTGAGCATCGCCCCCAAGCTCCATCTGAATAACCTGACCGTCCAGGCCACCCTCGTGGACCGGGATGAGTACACGCTGCAGGACTTCTACCAGGACTACCAGGCAGGCCGCCTGGGGGAACGCGCCGCGGCGATCTGCAGCCTGGACCTGGCCAAATACGACGCCGGGTGGAACACAGACAGCAAGGCGGTCATCCGGCACGTTGCAGAGCGCAAGCGCGACCGCAAGGGGGAGATCTGCGATCGCATCGTCGAGCGCTGCGTGAACTGCGGCCAGGTGATCCCGGATTACGGGGAGTCGAAAACCGTTTTCTACCACCACTGTGGGGAGAACCGCAAGACGCCGCTGTACAGCTTCAACAAGTTCCGGCGCATCGGGCTGGCGCGCCTGATCCAGAAGCATTACAGGGGCTTTTTCAAGCTGCTGATCAGCGATGAAATGCACAAATCACAGGCCGGCACTTCCGATGTCGGTGTGGCCGACCAGCGCCTGATGATCAGCATCCGGTACAGCGTGGCGCTGACCGGCACGCTGTTTGGCGGCACAGCCAGCAGCCTGTTCTACCTGCTGTACCGGCGCGTGCCCGAGATCCGGCAGCTCTACCGCTACTACGATGTGCGCCGCTGGGTCGAAAATTATGGGTACCTGGAGGAGGAGTACACC
This sequence comes from Chloroflexota bacterium, assembly GCA_046089985.1. GTDB lineage: Bacteria > Chloroflexota > Anaerolineae > Anaerolineales > UBA4823 > RBG-16-57-11. Next base: position 608 of record JBJSYW010000082.1, on the reverse strand, counting down.
CAGGAAGAACCGCTGGACACCAACCGCGGCGTTTACACCAATGTACGGCGTATGAACGTGAAGCCGCGCGAGCTGCCCGGGATCTCCCCGGCGATTATCCGCTTCCTGCTGCCGATCACCCTGTTTGCCAACATCACAGACCTGGGCTACGATCTGCCTCCGCTGTACGAGGATGTGATCACCCTCGATATGGACCCGGCGCAGAAGGAACGCTACGAGACCGCCAACGCGGCTATTCTGGAAGAAGGCGTCGAGTACTGCCTCAAGCGGTTCAATGACCACGGCTGGGTAGGGGGATGGTTCCTGAACAACTGGTACGGCCCGTCCAGTTCGTTCCGAGACGAAGTCTTCGATTACCAATCGAAGAAGATCCCCGAATCGGCCATCCGGCACGAAATGCTTTCTGCGGTGGGGGAGGGGGAGTGGCTGCCCAAGGAGCGCCGGCTGGCCGAGATCGTAAAAGAGAACCTGCAGGATGGGCGCAAGACCCTGGTGTTCATCGAGCAGACCGGCACCCGCGATATCCGCGAGCGGTTGGTGCAAGCCCTGGCAACGCTGGCTCCGCAGGCGAACGTCAGCACGCTGTCGTCCGACGACATGAGCCCGTT
>JBJSYW010000081.1:0-11165 GCA_046089985.1 Chloroflexota bacterium | reverse complement strand
CGCTGGAAGCAGCTTCCAGGCGGTTCAGGCGCGCCAGCGTGAAGTCGCTGGCGTTGGCCGGCAGATCGGCCTGGGCCGCTCCGGCCTTGGTGTGGGCGATGATGTGGTCGCCAGCGGCCTTGCCGAACACCAGCAGGTCGAGCAGCGAGTTGGTGCCCAGGCGGTTGGCGCCGTGCACCGAAACGCAGGCGCACTCGCCCGCTGCATACAGCCCGGGCAGGACGGTGTTCTGCTCGTCGATCACCACCTCGCCGTACTTATTGGTCGGGATGCCGCCCATCGCATAATGGGCGGTGGGCTGCACCGGCATCGGCTGCGCCACCGGGTCAACCCCCAGGTAGGTGCGGGCAAAATCCACGATGTCGGGCAGCTTGCCGAGCAGTTCATCGCCGGTCACGATGTACGGCGAACCGTCGGGCCGTTTGCGCCCGTCCAGCGCGGCATAGCGGTTGACCGTCTCGGGGCGCATATCCAGGTACAGGTAGCGCTTGCCGCCGATGCCCTTGCCGTCGCGCATCTCCAGGTACATCGCCCGGCTGACCACATCGCGGGAGGCCAGGTCTTTGACCTTCGGCGCATACTTCTCCATGAAGCGCTCGCCGGCGTCGTTGATCAGGATCCCGCCTTCGCCGCGCACCCCTTCGGTGATCAGGATGCCCAGCTTGAAGATCCCGGTGGGGTGGAGCTGGAAGAACTCCATGTCCTCCAGCGGCAGGCCGCGCCGCTGCAGAATCGCCGGCCCGTCGCCGGTGAAGGAATAGGCGTTCGAGGTGATCTCCCAGATGCGCCCGTGCCCGCCGGTGGCAAAGATGATCGACTTGGCGTGGAAGGTGTGCAGCTCACCGCTGGACAGCTCAATCGCCACCACCCCGGCGGCCTTGCCGTTCTCGATCAGCACATCCACCACCTGGAACTCGTCAAAGAAATTGACCTTGTTCTTGATGCACTGCTGGTAGAGCGTTTGCAAGATCATGTGCCCGGTGCGGTCGGCCGCGTAGCACGCCCGGCGCACCGGCTTGCCGGTGACGTTGTTGGTGTGCCCGCCGAACGGCCGCTGGGCGATGCGTCCATCCTCGGTGCGTGAGAACGGCAGGCCGTAGTGCTCCAGCTCATACACCGCCTGCACCGCCTCGTAGCACATAAACTCGATTGCGTCCTGGTCGCCCAGGTAATCCGAGCCCTTGACCGTGTCAAAGGTGTGCCATTCGGGGCTGTCTTCTTCCATGTTGCCCAGCGCTGCGCCCACGCCGCCCTGCGCCGCCCCGGTGTGCGACCGGCTGGGGTACAGCTTGCTCAAAACGGCCGTGTTGGCCGTCTTCGACGCATACAGGGCTGCCATCAGGCCCGCCCCACCGGCGCCGACCACAACCACATCGTGTTGGTGGAAATTACTCATCGGGTGATTTCTCCTGATTCGAGGCCCCGGTCACGCAGACTGGAGGTTGGCATTGATAAGCTGGAAACCGACCAGCAGGATGAACAGCCAGAAGAAGAAGATCAGGGCGCGGATCAGCGTGCGGCCCCAGGTGGAACCCACATAATCCTCGATCACCTGGCGCACCCCATTCATCCCGTGGGTGGCGGCAAACACCAGCATCATGTACTGCAGGATCTGCCACCAGGCGTTGGACCACAGCGTGATATCGGGGATGTTGGACGAACTGACGTGGGTGGAGATCGGGAAGAAGGCCCAGCGCGCCAGCGTGCCGATATCGACCACCGTGCCCGTGCTAAAGAAAATGCGCGCCTCCATCGCGAAAGCCGCGCCAACCCCGATGAAGAAGAACAGGTACATGAACAGGCCGGAGATGCGCAGGAAGATCCACATCAGGTACTCGAAGCTCAGGCCGACCCGTGGAGCGGTGCGTACGGACATAGGGAGTGCTCTCCTTTCGTTTGGCGGGCTAGGCGGCGCTGAAGTGCGCCATCAGCATGATCACCGCCGCCATCAGGAAGGTGGCGATGAAGATGATCAATTGGGCGTAGGTCAGTTCTCGCTGGTATTCAAGGAAGCGCGGCCACAGGTCAAGGATGATCACCCGCAGCCCGTGCAGGGCGTGGAAGAAGACGATGAAGACGATCAGGATCTGGAACCAGACCGACATATAGATGCTGTTGACTGTGTCGGCGATGGGGTTGCTGCCGTAGACCTGGGTGGACAGCGAGGCCAGCATGTGCAGGCTGACAAAGGTCACGATCCCAATGCCGCTCCAGCGGTTGATCCGCCAGGAGAACTGGTTAACGCCCCCCTGGTAGCGCAGCCCTTGCAGGCCGACATTGCGTGGAAGAGCCATGAACGCCTCCTTGAATAGATGATTTGGAATTTTCAGAGTACGAGGTAAACGGCTAATCGGCAAGCATCAGACAGGTGGAATTTTTCCGGAGTTGGGATAAATTATCCCATTAATCGATGCCTCCGTATAGTGACAATGTTCCTCCCCGGGCTACCAAATGGATCATCCGGCGCTAACCCTCCTGTGATTATTGTAACTATTTTAACCCGGATTGGTGGTTTAGGCTTGAATTTCACTCTTAATACGGGTAAAATCGTGCCAAAGACACACCGCAGGGTCAAGATAAAGGAGGAATTGCATGGCGAAATCCCCCCATGTTACCCGTAATGAGTTCGCGAAAGCCGTCGTTGGCGTGCTGGGCGGCATTATGGGTGCGGTCATCGGCCTGCCGGCAGTTGGTTACCTGGTGGGGCCTTTCCTGAAAGTCCAGACGTCCGACGCCTGGATCCCCGCCGGGCCGCTGGAGAACTTCCCGGTGGGTGTGCCAACCCCCTTCAGTTTTACTCGCACGAAAGTCAACGGCTGGGAGCGCACCGCCAACAGCTATGGCGTGTATGTCTATCGCACCAGCGAGACCGAAACCCTGGTGCTCTCCAACATTTGCACCCATCTGGCCTGCCGGGTGAAGTGGCAGGAGGAGGGCAAGATTTACCACTGCCCGTGCCATGATGCCGATTTTGGGCCGCAGGGGGAGATCATCCGTGGCCCGCAGGACCGCCCGCTCAACCAGCTCAACAGCAAAGTTGAAAATGGCGCGCTGTTGATCGAATTTAAAGGCTAACCGCGTACCCAGAAAGGCTGAGTTATGGCTGCAAAAATGATGGAATGGTTAGACGAGCGCCTTGGCCTGCAGGCCATCTATGGCACGGTGCTGGATCGCAGCGTGCCACGTGTCAACTGGTGGTTCACGCTGGGCAGCGCCAGCCTGTTCCTGTTCACCATGCAGGCGGTCACTGGCATCTTCCTGACCGTCTACTACGTGCCCTCCCCCGACCACGCTTACGACAGCGTCCAATACATCATGAACGGCGTGCCCTTCGGCTGGCTGATCCGCGGCATCCATCACTGGGGCGCTTCGCTGATGGTGATCTTCGTCTTCGCCCACATGCTGCGCACCTTTATGTTTGGGGCCTATAAATACCCGCGCGAGCTGACCTGGGTCACCGGGGTGGTGCTGCTGCTGTGCACCCTGGGCATGGGCTTCACCGGCTACCTGCTGCCCTGGAACCAGCGGGCCTACTGGGCTACCACGGTCGGCACGCAGATTGCCGGCTCGGTGCCTTTCGTCGGACCAATAATCACGCCAGTGATGCGCGGCGGCACCGATCTAAGCGCTGTGACCCTGGCGCGCTTCTTCTCGGTGCACATCTGGTTCATCCCGGCGGTGATCGTGGCGATGATCACGGTGCACATGTACCTGATTATCCGGCTGGGCATCGCCGGCATCCCGGGCAAAGAGGACTAGGGAGGCGAACATGGCGCTGACTGCTGAACAGAAAAAGAAGATCCACGAACGCTACAAAGCCGCCAAAGCCAAAGGGGAAAAATTCTGGCCGGATGTGATCTACCAGGACCTGCTGGTCTCGTTTGGCGTGTTCATTGTGCTGGTGATGCTCTCGGTCTTCCTGGGCGTAGCCAACGAACCCAAGGCAGACCCCAGCGACGCCAGCTACATCCCGCGCCCCGAGTGGTACTTCCTGTTCCTGTACGAAATGCTGAAGTACTTCACCGGCCCGTTGAAAGTGGTTGGCACCTTCATCATCCCCACCCTGGCGGTGGGCGCGCTGATCCTGCTGCCGTTCATTGACCGCAACCCCAGCCGCTACTTTGGCCGGCGCAAGTTCGCCATTGGCTTTATGTCGCTGGTGGTGGTGAGCATGGTGGTGCTGACCCTGATGTCGGTGGCTACCGCCCACACCAACGAAGAGACCGGTGTGGTGGCAGGCACCATCCCCGAGCAAATCGTAGCCGGCAGCGACCTGTACTCGGTGCACTGCGTTGAGTGCCACGGCGCAGACGGCGAAGGCGGCGAGATCCAGGGCGTGGAAGGGCTGGAAGGCTTCAAGATGAAGCCGATCAGCGCCCCGGACGAGATGTACACCCGCACCGACGAAACCCTGTTCAATGTCATCGATTACGGCCAGCCGGACCTGGGCATGCCGCCTTATGGCAAGGCGCACGGCGGCGAGTTGGGCGTGGGCGATATCGAAGCCATCGTGACCTTTATGCGCTATACCTGGGATGACCGGGCCGAACTGCCGCAGGAAGCCGCCACTGCCTTTGCCGCCCCGGCCCTCGGCCCCGACGAAGTGCCCTCCTACGAAGTGCACATCGCCTACCTGGCGAAGCGTTACTGCATCTCCTGCCACCGCGCCAGCGCCACCAAGGAAAACCAGAACTACTACATGGAAACCCTGGAAGAGATCCTGACCAGCGGCGACCATGCCCCCAACGTCAAGGCCGGTGACATGAACAGCAACCTGATCCTGATGCTGCACCGCCAGGAGATCGAGGCCGGCGGCCCGATGCCGCCCACCAAGGCCCTTTCCGATGAATACATCGGCTGGTTCGAACGCTGGGTAGCGGCGGGTATGCCCAACACCGCCGCCGACGCGGCCGCCGCCTCCGGCGCGGCCCCTTCCGGCGCTGCGGCTCCCACCCTCGCCGCCCCGGTGGCCCCGCCCACCACCACGCTGCCGCTGACCTCCACCGTGCCGCTCAGCCCCACGTTGGCGGTCACCCCAACTCCATAACCACCGGTTCCGGGCTTTAGTTCGGGGCCTTAAAATAAAAGAAGCCGGCCTGCCAGGGCCGACTTCTTTTATTTTTCCAGCCTTTACATATGCCGGATGACTGCGTCGCCGAACTGCGAAGTCGACAGCTTGGTGGCCCCTTCCATCAGCCGGTGGAAGTCATAGGTGACGGTCTTGGCGGCGATAGCCCCTTCCACGCCGCGCACCACTGCATCGGCCGCTTCGGTCCAGCCCATGTAGCGCAGCATCATCTCGCCCGACAGGATCACCGAGCCGGGATTGACCATGTCTTTATCGGCGTACTTGGGCGCAGTGCCGTGGGTGGCCTCAAACACGGCGTGACCGGTGGTGTAGTTGATGTTCCCGCCCGGGGCGATGCCGATCCCGCCCACCTGGGCCGCCAGCGCGTCCGACAGGTAATCGCCGTTCAGGTTCATCGTCGCCAATACATCGAACTCCTTCGGCCGCAGAATGGTCTGCTGGAAGACGATGTCGGCGATCACATCCTTGATCAACAGCTTGCCGGCCTTCAGGGCTGCATCCTGTTCGGCATTGGCGATTTCTTCGCTCTCGTCGGAGCGGGTGCGCTCCCACTGCGCCCAGGTGTAGACCCGGTCGCTGAACTCGCGCTCGGCCACTTCGTAGCCCCAGTTGCGGAAAGCGCCTTCGGTGAACTTCATGATATTGCCCTTGTGCACCAGTGTCACGCTGTGGCGGTGGTTATCCAGCGCCCACTGGATCGCCGCCCGCACCAGGCGGGTGGTGCCTTCCTTTGATACCGGCTTGATGCCGATGCCGGCGGTCTCGGGGAAGCGGATCTTGGCGTATTCTTTCGGGAAGTGCTCTTTCAGCAGGTCTTTGAAGCGCTGATTGTCTTCGGCGCCATACTCGAACTCGATCCCGGTGTAGATGTCTTCGGTGTTTTCGCGGAAGATCACCATGTCCACTTCCTCCGGACGCTTGACCGGGGAGGGTACGCCGGCGAAATAGCGCACCGGTCGCTGGCACACGTACAGGTCCAGCGCTTTGCGCAGCGCCACGTTCAGCGAGCGGATGCCGCCGCCGATCGGGGTAGTCAGCGGGCCTTTAATCCCCACCAGGAACTCGTCAAAGGCCTGGTTGGTCTCGTCCGGCAGCCAGGAGCCGAACTGGTTGAAGGCTTTCTCACCGGCGTAGACCTCCATCCATACCAGGCGGCGCTTGCCGCCATAGGCTTTTTCGACTGCGGCGTCGAGCACCCTCACCGATGCCCGCCAGATGTCCCGCCCGGTCCCGTCGCCTTCCACAAAGGGGATGATCGGGTGATCGGGCACCTGCAGTTTCCCGTCCCGGATCGTGATCTTCTCACCCTCTGCTGGGACCTTCACAATCTTGTATTCCATGCTGCTCTCTCCATTTTCGATCAATTGGGTTGAATCGGTGGCAAAATTATAGCAAAGAATTAGATGCATGGCGGACGTTAAGGTGACGTTTATCGGTAAAATCTGACGACAATCGTCAGGACACCAGGACCGCGAAGCGTTGTATGATGGCAGACAGCCCCCTTTCCTGATCGAACCCACCTGGAGACCGCCATGACCCTTGAGAAATTCACGCCGATCCCCGAATCCAAAGGAAACCTAAACTGGCACACCCTGGGCACAGAAGAAGTGCTGCACAGCCTGGACACGCTGGCTGATCATGGGCTGAGTGAAGAAGAAGCGCAGCGCCGTCTGGAGCAGTATGGCCCGAACCAGTTGGCGGAGAAACCGCCCACCTCCTTCTGGAAAATGCTGGTCGACCAGTTCAATAACTTCGTCGTGATTATGCTGATCGTGGCGGCGGTGGTCTCGGCTGCCCTGGGAGATTACGTGGAAGCGGCGGCGATCATGGCGATCGTGATCCTGAACGCCACGTTGGGGGTGGTGCAGGAGCGCCGCGCCGAGGCGGCGCTGGCCGCGCTGCGCAAGCTGGCTGCCCCGGAAGCGCACGTGCTGCGCTCTGGCTCGCGGCGCATGCTGCCTTCGACCCAGATCGTGCCGGGCGATGTGGTCCTGCTGGAAGCGGGCAATTTCATCCCCGCCGATCTGCGCCTGGTGGAGGCGGTCAACCTGCGCATCGAAGAAGCGGCCCTGACCGGCGAATCGGTACCGGTGCAGAAAGACGCCGCCATCCGGCTGCAGGCCGATATCCCGCTGGGCGACCGCAAGAACACCGCCTTCATGGGCACGCTGGTCAACTACGGCCGCGGGCGCGGCGTGGTGGTGAGCACCGGCATGCACACCCAGATCGGCATGATCGCCGAGATGCTGCAGTCGGTGGAAGAGGAAGAGACCCCGCTGCAGAAGCGCCTGGACCAGTTGGGGCGCACGCTGGGCTGGGGGGCGCTGGCGGTGTGCGGTCTGGTGTTCCTGGTGGGCGCGCTGCAGGGCCAGGATCTGCTGGAGATGTTCATCGTGGCAGTCAGCCTGGCGATCGCCGCAGTGCCGGAAGGTCTGCCTGCCATCGTCACCATCACCCTGGCGCTGGGGATGCGCGAAATGATCCAGCGCCACGCGCTGATCCGCCGCCTGTCGTCTGTCGAAACGCTCGGCTCGGCTACTATCATCTGCTCGGATAAAACCGGCACGCTGACCCAGAACGAAATGACCGCCACGCGGCTGTGGACCGCCGGGAGGCTGTTCGAGATCACCGGCAGCGGCTACACCCCGCAGGGCGATTTCCGGGTCGACGGGCAGACGGTCGATTTGAAAGCACACCCGGCCGCGCTGACCGCCCTGTGGGTGGCGGCGCTCAACAACGACGCCGGGTTGGAGGAGAGCGGCGAGCAGGCCGAGCGCAAGACCTATCGCATGGTCGGCGATCCCACCGAAGGCGCGCTGGTGGTGGCGGCTGCCAAGGCCGGCGCGGTGCTCAACGGGCTGGCGCAGGCCTACCCACGCGTGCAGGAAGTGCCCTTCGACGCCACGCGTAAGCGCATGGTTACCATCCACCGCGTGCTGGACCCGCGCCCGGAAGACCTGTCGCCGTTCTATGACGCCGGTAAGCGCAGCTGGCACGCCGTCACCGTCAAGGGCGCGCCGGATATGGTGCTGGAACTGTGCCGGTATTACCAGCAGATAGATGACCAGATCGCCCCGCTGGATGACGAAATGCGCCGCTGCATCCTGGAGGCCAACGACGGCATGACCCAGGACGCACTGCGCGTGCTGGGCATGGCTTACCGGGTGACCCAGGACCTGCCCGACGCCGGCGACGTGACCGGCCTGGAAGACGGGCTGGTGTTCGCCGGTCTGATCGGCATGATCGATCCGGCGCGGGTTGAGGTGCCGCCGGCGCTCAAACACGCCGCCGCGGCCGGCATCCGCACGGTGATGATCACCGGCGACTTTGCCAACACCGCCCGGGCCATCGCTCAGCAGATCGGTCTGCTGCGCCCGGGTCACGGGGTGCTGACCGGCCCGGAACTGAACGGGATGGACGAGGCCGCACTGCAGCGCGCTGTGCGCACCACCGATGTCTTCGCCCGCGTTTCGCCCGAGCATAAGATGCGCATCGTGCAGGCGCTGCGCGCCAACGGGGAAGTGGTGGCGATGACCGGCGATGGAGTCAACGATGCCCCGTCGATCAAGCAGGCCGATATCGGCGTGGCGATGGGCATCACCGGCACCGACGTAGCCAAGGAGAGCGCCGACATGGTGCTGACCGATGACAACTACGCCAGCATCGTTGCAGCGGTCGAGCAGGGCCGGGTGATCTATGCCAACATCCGTAAGTTCGTCTACTACCTGCTGTCGTGCAACCTGGCTGAGATCGGGATCATCTTCCTGGGCACGTTGATCCACAAGTCCTCGCCGCTGACCGCCATCCAGCTGCTGTGGCTGAACCTGGTCACCGATGGCGCGCCGGCGCTGGCGTTGGGCACCGAGAAAGGCGACCCGGACATTATGGATCAGGCGCCCCGCCCGCCGTCCGAACCGATCATCAACCGCTTTATGCAGGTGGGCATCGCTGTGCAGACCCTTGCCATCACCGCGGTGACGCTGGCGGCCTATACCATCGGCCTGGCAGCCTACCCGGATCGCCCCGAGTACGCCCAGACGATGGCCTTTGTGGCCCTGTCATTCTCAGAGCTGATCCGCGCCTACACCGCCCGCTCCGAGCGCTACCCACTGCTGAAGATCGGGGTGTTCAACAACAAATACATGAACTGGGCCATCCTGTCGTCGCTGCTGCTGCTGCTGGCGGTGGTCTACGTCCCGTTCTTGCACGGGCCGTTCAACACCGTGTCGCTGTCCTGGTCACAGTGGGTGGTACTGCTGCCGCTGCTGCTGGTGCCCTCGATCGTGGCGGAGATCACCAAGTACATCCTGCAGTGGCGCCTGGGCCGCAAGGCGCACAGTTAACCCCTTGTCGGGTCGATCCGGCGCGGCTATAATGGTGCTTGTATGAGTGAAACGCTGCTGACCCTCTACGCCAGGATCCAGACGCGGGCCATCCAATCGGTATGCGCCCGGCGGCTGGGCATTCCACGTCACGTGGATGCGCCTAAACGTTTCACGCCTCAGGAAGGACTGTCTCGGGAAGCATAAGCCTGAGCTTTTTGGCGTAACGCCATGCACACTCCCCGGAACGTCCTTCGCAAGAAGCGCGCTTTGGGGAGTGTTTGTTTATCCTGGGCTGCGGCCCATCCGGTGGTAAGCGCCGTGCCCCGCAGACCCATTGGTTCAAGGAAGAGGACTGTGAACGACGATCATTTACCCAATACCGACTCAGACCCTCTGAGTACCCCGGTCTCGACCGGGAGCACAGAGCGCCAGAGCCAACCCAAAAAGCCACCCTGACTCTCGATACCACACCGGGGCCGTGCGCCCTGGAGAAGGAGCCATTGATGATCACGATCTACAAGAGCAGCGAGAATGGCCTGATCACCCTGTCCCAGCCGGTGAACAACAGCTGGATTAACGTGGTCAACCCAACGCCGGAAGAGATCTCGCAGATCCATGCCCTGGGCATCCCCCAGGATTACATCACCTACCCGCTTGACCTTGACGAGCGCGCCCGCACCGAGCGTGAGAACGGCGCCGTCCTGATCGTGCTGCGCATCCCGCATGTCCAGGGACACGAAGCCGATATCCCCTTTACCACCATCCCATTGGGCATCATCCTGACCGAACAATACATTATCAGCGTGTGCAAGATGGAGAACGATATGTGCAAGGAGTTCTCTAACGGTAAGGCGCGCGAGATCTCCACCGCCAAGCGCTTCCGCTTCGTGCTGCGCATTCTGCTGCACACCGCTAACAAGTACCTGACCTACCTGCGTGAAATCACCAAGGCGGTCGACCTGCTCGAAGATCAGCTGCAGCAGTCCACCCGCAACCGGGAAGTGCTGGGCCTGCTGAAGTACCAGAAGAGCCTGACCTATTTCACCACTGCCTTGAAATCCAACGAGCTGATGATGGAGCGCCTGTCGCGCAGCCAGCTCTTAAAAACCTACCCGGAAGATGAAGACCTGCTGGAAGATGTGCTGACTGAGAACCAGCAGGCGATAGAAATGACCAACATCACCAGCAACATCCTCAGCAGCATGATGGACGCCTTTGCGTCGATCATCTCGAACAACCTGAACGGGGTGATGAAGTTCCTGGCGGCGGTCACGATCCTGCTGGCGGTGCCGTCGATGGTGGCGGGCTTCTTCGGGATGAACGTGCACCTGCCGATGGAAGCGCACCCGTTCGCCTTCGAACTGATCCTGGTGATCTCGGTGTTGATCAGCCTGGGCGCGGCCTACCTTTTCTGGAAGCGCGATTGGATGTGAGTTGGGCCGGGCGCTCGACCGGCGGGCGGCTCAACCCGCGCGGCAAATCCTCGTCCGGTCTGTAAGCGAACCGCCGGTCAATCCGCCGGTGGTTCGCTTTTAAAGCTCAAGCGGTGCAGCGGGCAGGGGCCGAGAGCCGCGATGCGGCGGCGGTGTTCGGCTGTGCCATAACCCTTGTGAACGGCGAAACCGTAGCCGGGATATTCGGCGTCGCAGGCTTGCATCAGCGCATCGCGGGCGGTTTTGGCCAGCACCGATGCGGCGGCGATGCTCAACGAGCGGGCGTCGCCTTTCACCAGGCTGGTCTGCGGCAGGGCG
>JBJSYW010000080.1:0-5388 GCA_046089985.1 Chloroflexota bacterium | reverse complement strand
CGTGCCGCCGATGCCCCTCGAGATGCCCACGTCGGCTTTGCGCCGCGCCGGCGCATCGTTGACCCCGTCGCCGGTCACTGCCACCACCTCGCCCATCAACTGCAGCGTCGCCACCAGGCGCAGCTTATGTTCGGGCGCCATGCGGGCGAACAGCAGTTCCGGGCGGCCAAGCAGCTCCTTCAACTGCGCTTCGTCCAGCAGGTCAAGCTCGGCCCCGGTGACGATCTGCACCTGGCTGCCCAGCATGCCCACCCGCTGCGCCAGTGACAGGGCGGTCAGCCCGTAGTCGCCGGTGACCATGATCAGGCGGATGCCGGCCTGGCGCAGCACGCCGATCGCCTGGGTGACCTCCGGGCGGGGCGGATCGTGCATGGCGGCCAACCCCAGGAAGGTCAGTTCGCGCTCGACCGCCTCCGGGGTATAGGCGCGCAGCCCGGCGGGCAGCCGGCGGCAGGCGCAGCCCAGCACGCGCAGCGCCTGCCCGGCGCAGCGGTCGATCTGCTCCAGCGCCTCCCGCCGGCGGGCTTCGTCCAGCGGCTGGGGCTGCCCGTCGACCAGCACTTGCGTGCAGACCGCCAGCAGCTCGCGCGGCGCGCCCTTGACATACGCCAGGCGCGCCGGCGCGTCCGCCCCGGCCGGTTCGTGGATGGTGGTCATGCGCTTGCGGCGGGCGTCGAACGGCAGTTCATGGACGCGCGGCAGGCGCTGCAGCTCCGCTTCGCTCACCCCGCCCTTGACTGCCGCCGCCCGCAGCGCCGCCTCGGTCTGGTCGCCGATATAGCCCCAGGACGGTTTGCCCGCCGCCGGGGCGGTCAGGCGCGAGTTGTTGCACGCCTGCAGCGCCAGCAGCAGCTGGCGCAGGCTGGATTCGAACGGCTGCCCGGCCGGCTCCGGCTGGATCCGGCCAAGCGGCGCATAGCCCACCCCGCTCACCTGCAGCGCCTGCCCCGCCACCCACAGCTCGCGCACGGTCATCTGGTTCTGAGTCAGCGTGCCGCTCTTATCGGTGCACAGCGTGGAGACGGTGCCCAACGTTTCCAGCACCGAGAGCTTTTTGACCAGCACGCCCTTCAGCGCCAGGCGCTGACCGGCCAGCGCCATCGCCAGCGTCAGCGTAGCCGGCAGGCCCTCCGGAATAGCCGCCACCAGAATGCCCAGCCCCAGCAGCACCGCATCCAGGTTCTCCAGGTCCACCTCGGCGTCCAGCACGCCCACCAGCACCACCAGCAGGGCAAACCCGCCGGCGATCCACGAGACCTTGCGCAGAAAGTCCTGCAGCTCCACCTGCATCGGGCTGGGCGCCTCGCTGACCGTCTGGGTCAGGTGGGCGATGCGTCCAAACTGGGTCAGCATGCCGGTGCTGTAGACCACTGCTCGCCCGGTGCCCGACACTACCGATGTGCCGGCGAAGACCAGGTTGGGCCGCTCCAGCTCGCTGATGCCGTCGCGCAGCGAAGCGTCAGCCGTCTTGCGCGACGGCATGGCATCGCCGGTCAGGGTGGTGTCGTTGGTGCGCAGGCCGAACTCTTCAACCACGCGGGCATCGGCCGGGATGTTATCGCCCTCGCCCAGCACCAGCACATCCCCGGGCACCAGCCGGTTGGCCGGGATGTGCAGCTCCTGCCCGTCGCGAAAGATGCGGGTGTACTCGGGCAGCAGCCGGCGCAGCGCGTCGATGGCCTGTTCGGCGCGGTAGTTGCGCCAGAACGAGAAGGCTGTGTTGACCAACACCAGCGCCCAGATCGCCAGGCCCAGGAAGAGCTGGCCCAGCACAGCCGCGCCTAGCCCGGTGGCCAGCAGCGCCAGCGCCAGCGGATAGCCCAGGTAGCCCAGCAGGCGGCGCAGCGGCATAGGGCGCTGCGCCTCGCTGAGCAGGTTGAGCCCAAACAGCGCCAGGCGCTGGTCGGCCTCCACGCTGCTCAGCCCGGAGCTGCAGGTCTCCAGCGCCGGGTATACGTCGGGCGGTCGCAGTTGGTAGATCGGGGTGGAAGGCATACAGGCGGCCCCACCTGCGGAGCGGGCGGCCCGGGGGCTGACCCGGGCCGCTCCCGCTCCGCCGTATGGGATCAGGCGTCCGGGTGGTTGGTCTCTTTTGGCGCGCCGCCCAGCTTGGGTTCGGTGATCATCAGGTAGGGCGCCAGCAGCGAGGGCGCATCGGGGTGATCGCTGTGCACGGCATGGTTATAATCCCCAGCCGGCGCCGGCTGCGGCTCGAAGCGCGCCGGCCGGCGCACGCCGAAAAGCTCGAAGAAGTGCGTCACCACGCCCAGCACGCCGAAGCGGTATTCCTGCATTTTCAGCGACTGCCACTCGACGATCGAGGCCATCGAACCCTGCACGCGGGCCTTTTCGCGCACGATGCGGTGGATCTGGCGTGGATCGCGGAAGCCGATCGGCGAGATCAGCAGGGCGTGCGCTCCCAGCACCAGCAGGCTGAATGAGATCAGCACCACCCAACCGCCCTCTTCCCACTTGCCCACGATCTGCCCGATGAAGACCAGGGCCGCCATCACCGAGGCGAACCCGGCTGCCCGGGCTCCCCAGACGCGCTTGCGCCCGGTGAAGGTCTGCTGTATATGGCGGCGAATGGCCCAGCCCATCACCATGATCGGCATAAACACGCCGATGCCGTAGTATGGTACGGCGGCTGAAGTGCGGCCGCGCACCAGGAACATGATCACCAGCGCAATGATGAACCCGGCGGTGACCGAGCGGGTGAAGGTACCCTGCGGGTTGCGGTAGACCACGATCTCGGGGATCTCGCCGATCGCCACATCACGCCAGGCGGTGGCCTGCAGATCCTGGAAGGCGGTCATCGAGGCGGCTGCCAGCAGGCCCACCGCCAGCACCTGGTAGACCCAGAACAGCAGTGTGCCGCCCGGCAGTTGGCTGAAGCCGATGAAGGCCAGGTTGCCCACCAGCGTGCGTCCCATCACGCCGTCAAAGGCATTGAAGCGGATGGCGAAGGCTGCCAGCATCAAGGTGGTCAGGCCGCCGTAAAACAGGAACGAGGTCTGCACCAGCCGCCCGATGCCTGACTTGCCGCTGTAGAAGTCCCAGACTTTCTTCCAGCGCGGCAGCTTGCGCTTGCCCCACTTGACAAAGTCCGAGTCGTCGTTGATCACAAACTGGATCCCGTTCGACATCGCTTCCAGGCCGGAGAGCGCCACCAACCCCTTCATCGAGGCGGTCAGCATGTGGTACAGCGCCTGTCCCAACGAGGCGTGCTCGGCCGGGCCGCTGAGCGGTAGGGCCGCCGTGCCGTTGAAATGTGCATCGAGCAGCCCGAAAACCATCACCAGGCTGAGCAGCACGAAGATCGCCAGCATGGTGAACACCACCCGCGCCGATTCACCGCGCCCGCGGATGGTCAGGTAGTAGGTGGTCGATACCAGCGCCGCGCCGATCAGGAAGTGCCACAACCACTGGATGCCGGTGGCATTGCGCAGCGAAAGCAGTTGGTCCACGCCCGACAGGCTGGAAACCACGATGGTGAAGATGTAATCCTGGATCAATACCACCGCCACCACCAGGCTCAAACCGGGGGTCAGGTAGCGCATCGAGGCGGTATAAGATCCGCCGCCTTCATTGAAAATGCCCAGCGAGTACATATACAAGATGCCAAACACGGCATTGGCCAGCGCGATCACCGCCACGGAGAGCATAGCATACTTCTCCAGGCCGTAGGGGTGCAGGGCGCTCATCATTTCGCCGGTGGCGTAGAAGAACGAGGTGAAGTAGTCTACCCCGAACAGCGCCAGGGCAGCCAGCAGGCCGATCTGGCCTGCGCCGTGCACCTTGGCGTGCTCCTCACGTTCGCGCGGGGCGGCGCGGTACGAGAGATAGAAGATCACAAGCAGCAGTAAAATTGAGAACCACATAGGTTATGCCTCGGACGAGGCTGTATCGAATGCTTTTTCAAGCAGACGCAGCTCTTCTAGAATGTGTTTGCGGGTGGAGGGGTTCAGGCGTGTATCCTGGGCCACCTTGACCTCTTCTCGCCGGCAGGCCAGGACGACAAAGGCCGGGACGAACATCACCCGCCCGGCGGGGATGATATCGAAGCGGTGCAGATGCGGCTTCAGGTCCTGATCGTCAAAGTACGGCAGGCTGATACTCAGGCCGCGGTTCAGCGCGTTCGCGTTTGCCCGGCGGCGAATGGTGCGCGCGATCTCCCGGGTTTCATAGCGCGCCAGGGCGCGGCCCTGGTTGACCAGCTGGCCCAACATGCCATAGCGTTTCTGCTGGTACTCCGGGTCGGCCACGATATACGGCGCCAGGCTGACGGCGGCGTGCAGCACAGCCAGGTAGCGCTGCATCGAGGCGATATGCGCTTCGGCCTCCTGCACCGAGCCGACCAGCAGAGCGTCATTCTGGCCCAGGGCCACCCACTGCGGCAGATAAAAGCGCCGCGCGGCCTCGACGTAGGGCACGATCAGCGCGCCGTGCTCGCCGGCGGGTGGGGGCGTCTCGCCGCTGTCGTCGATGATCGCATCTCCGGCGGCGGTGATGGCCGAGGGCGGCTCGTCCAGGCCGGCGGGCAGGCTGGGGATCTCTTCGCCGTCTTCAGCCAGGTAGATCACGCTGCGCCCGGAGGGCAGCAGCGTGTGCACCATGTATTGCGCGGCGGCAAAGCGCACCAGGCTGGCCGCGGCGGCCGCAGCCGGCTGCGGGTGCAGCTCCAGTTCGTCCAACCGCTGGCGCACCAACCCTGCCAGGGCGGCTTTCTTTAGCCAGGCCGGCCAGGCGCGCAGGCTCTGCCGGCGCAGCTCACCGGGTAGGGCCAGATCAGCCCCGGCCGCGCTGACCAGGCGGTCGGGAAGGTTGAACTGCAGCGCTGGGGCGGCGCGGGTGATGGCATCGGCGATGCTGCGCCCCTGGACATCCAAGAAGCGCTGCAGCATGGTCGATTGTTTCTGGTACAGCGACCGGCAGCGCTCGAACTCCTGGGCCAGGTAACTGCTGGCCGCGTCCAGCGCGGGGTCGGGGAGGTGGGTAGAGATTGGGCTTTCCATTTGGCTCCTGTGCGAACAGAAGCCAAGCATACCCAACACGCGTTAAGGGCGGGCAAATTGTGTCGGCAGATGTATAAGGAAAGTATAAAGATCGGGGGATCAGGCTTCAGCTGAGAAACGGTAGCCCACGCCCGGCTCGTTGAGCAGGTAGCGCGGCTGCTTGGGGTCCGGCTCGATCTTCTTGCGCAGCGTGCTCATGAACACACGCAGGTATTCGACGTTGTTGGCGTACTCTGGCCCCCAGACGTGATTGAGCAGGCTGTTGTGGGTCAGCACCCGACCGCTGTGCCCGGCCAGGTAGGCCAGCAGCTTGAACTCGGTGGCGGTCAGGTGGATCTCGGCCCCGTCCCGGCTGACGGTGTGGCGGGCAGGG
>JBJSYW010000079.1:0-4466 GCA_046089985.1 Chloroflexota bacterium | reverse complement strand
ACTGAAAACGCCCGCCTGCGCGCGGGCGCTTTCATCGGTATGGACTGTTTGCCGCCCGGTGCGCCGGGCAGCCCTGGCGCGATGCGCCTTGCGGCTGCCTCCGGCGCACCGGGTGTCTTTATTAAGCGGCCGCGCCGCGGTTCAGTTCTTCAAAATAGCGCCGCAGGCGGGCCTTGAAGGTCTCCTCGCCGGCGCGCAGCCACATGCGCGGGTCGTAGAATTTCTTGTTCGGCTCATCCGGGCCTTTGGGGTTGCCGATCTGCCCCTGCCGGTAGGCTTCGTTCTTGGTGTAATAGTTCTTCACGCCTTCCCAGATCGCCCACTGCAGGTCGGTGTCGATGTTCATCTTCACCACGCCGTAGGAAACCGCCTCGCGGATCTCCTCCAGGGTCGAGCCGGAACCGCCGTGGAAGACCAGGTTGAGCGGCTTTTCGCCCGTCTGGTACTTCTGCTGGACGTACTCCTGGCAGTTGTGCAGGATCACCGGGCGCAGCTTGACGTTGCCAGGCTTATACACGCCGTGCACGTTGCCGAAGGCGGCTGCGATGGTGAAGCGCGGGCTGACCTTCATCAGCTCCTCGTAGGCATAGGCCACTTCCTGCGGCTGGGTATACAGGCGCGAGCTGCTGACGCCGGTGTTGTCCACGCCGTCTTCCTCGCCGCCGGTCACGCCCAGCTCGAACTCCAGGGTCATGTTCATCTTGCTCATCCGCTCCAGGTAGCGCTTGCAGATGGCGATGTTCTCTTCCAGCGTCTCTTCCGACAGGTCGAGCATGTGCGAGCTGTACAGCGGTTTACCGTGGGTCTGGAAATAGGCTTCCCCGGCGTCCAGCAGGCCGTCCAGCCAGGGCAGCAGCTTCTTGGCACAGTGGTCGGTGTGCAGCAGCACGTGCACGCCGTACAGCGCCGCCAGGTGATGCACGTGCAGCGCGGCGCTGACCGCCCCGGCTACCGCGGCGCGCTGACCGTCGTTGTTCAGGCTCTTGCCGGCGTAGAAGGCGGCCCCGCCGTTTGAGAATTGGATAATGATCGGCAGGTCCATCTCGCGGGCCGTTTCCAGCGCCGCGTTGACTGTGTTCGTGCCGGTGCAGTTCACCGCCGGCAGCGCGAAACCGTTCGCCTTGGCATATGCGAATACTTTCTGAACATCATCACCGGTGACAACGCCCACCGGCACCAGATCTTTTAGTGCGGACATGATTCATTGACCTCCTGAGAATGGTGGCGTGATTATATCATTCTTAGGTAGAATAGGAGCCGGGTGCGGCGCTCGCGCCGGATGGGGGCGGCGGTATGCCGGGCGCACGCTGGAGGAAATATGAAGATTACCGTGATTGGCGGCGGCTCCACCTATACGCCCGAACTGGTGGCCGGGTTCCTGGCCCGGGTCGAGCGCCTGCCGCTGGATGAACTGTGGCTGATGGATATCGACCCCGAGCGGCTGCGCGTGGTGGGCGGTTTCGCGCAGCGCATGGCGCAGGCGCGCAGCGAACCGTTCAAAGTCTACCTCTCGCAAGACCGCCGCGCCAGCCTGGCCGGCGCGGCCTATGTGATCACCCAGTTCCGGGTGGGCATGATGCCCGCCCGGCGCGGCGACGAGTACCTGGGGCTGCGCCACAACCTGGTGGGTCAGGAGACCACCGGGGTGGGGGGGATGGCCAAGGCGCTGCGCACCATCCCGGTTATCCTGGAGATCGCCAGCGAGATCGAGCAGGTGGCCCCGGGGGCGCTGCTGACCAACTTTACCAACCCATCCGGCCTGATCACCGAAGCGCTGGCCCGCCATGCCCCGGCGGTGCAGTCGGTGGGGGTGTGCAACGCGGCGATCACCACCAAAATGCACCTGCTGGCCGACCTGCAGCGGGCGCTGGGGCAGGCGGTTGAACCGCAGCGCGCCCGTCTGGACACGCTGGGCCTGAACCACCTGACCTGGCACCGCGGTTTCACCGTCGACGGTGAAGAGCTGTGGCCGCAGGTCTTCTCGGCCTACCTGGAATACGCCCGCCGCGACCCGCAGCCCGAGTTTGACCTGCAGACGCTGCAGACGTTGGGCATGATCCCCAACCACTACCTGCAGTATTTCTACTACACCGCCCGCATGCTGGAAGAGCAGCGCCGCTGGCCGCCGTCACGCGCCGAGCAGGTGATGGCAATCGAAGCCGATCTGCTGCGCCGCTATGCCGACCCGGCCCTGAGCGAGCCGCCGCCGGAATTGATGCAGCGCGGCGGGGCGTATTACTCGACCCTGGCGACGGAGTTGATCGACAGCCACTACAACGACCTGGGCCAGGTGCACGTGGTCAACCGGCCGCACGGCGGGGCGGTGCCCGGCTGGCCGGCCGATTGGGTGCTGGAACTGCCGGCGCGCGTGGATCGGGCCGGGGTGCACCCGCTGCCGGCCGAGCCGCTGCCGCCGGCCCAGTTTGGCCTGCTGGCGCAAATCAAGATGTATGAACTGCTCACCGTGCAGGCGGCGGTCAGCGGCGACCGGCGGGCCGCCGCCCAGGCGCTGCTGGCCCACCCGCTGGGACCCGCAGCCGACCAGGTGCAGGCGGTGCTGGACGATCTGCTGGAAACCAACCGCCAGTGGCTGCCGCAGTTTTAAGATGGCGATCTTCCTCGGCGTAGACGTTGGATCGTCAAAGACCCATGCCCTGCTGGTGGACGAAACCGGCCGGGCGCTGGGGTTTGGGGCCGGGCCGGCCGGCAATCACCAGGACGTGGGCTACCCCGGGCTGCGCCTGGCGCTCGAAACGGCCTGGCAGCAGGCCGCCGGGGTGGCCGGGGTGCAGGCCGGGCAGCTGTCCGGGGCGGGTTTTGGCATCAGCGGTTATGACTGGCCGTCCGAACTGCCGGCCCACCTGCAGGCGGTGCGCGCTGCCATCCCGCTGGACTGCCCGCTGGAGTTGGCCAACGATGCCCTGCTGGGGCTGCTGGCCGGCAGCCGGGCCGGCTGGGGCATCAACCTCACCGCCGGCTCGTCGGCGAATGCTATCGGGCGCGGCCCGGATGGGCAGGCGGCGCGGGTGGTGGGCAACGGCTGGGATTTTGGCGAGTACGCCGGTGGCTGTGAGATCGCCCGCCGTGCTCTGCAGATGGTCAGCTACGCCTGGACCCGGCGCATCCCGCCCACCCTGCTGACCGGCGCGCTGCTGGAAGCCGGCGGCGCGTCCGGCCCGGCTGAACTGCTGGAGGCCGCCTCCGACGGGCGCTTTGTGGTCGGGCCGGAGCTGGCGCGGCGAGTGTTCGAGTGCGCCGCTGCCGGCGATGCAGCCGCGCTGGAGGTGCTGCAGTGGGCCGGTGAAGAACTGGGCTGGCTGGCGCTGTGCATCGCCCGCCAGCTGCAGGTGGAGCAGCAGGCGGTGGAGGTGGTGCTTTCGGGGAGCATTTTCGACGGCGGCCCGCTGATCACCGCCCCGCTGCAGCGCTTCCTGGCTGAGCGCCTGCCGCGCGCCGAACTGGTGCGGCTGGATGCGCCGCCGGTCGCGGGCGCGGCGCTGCTGGGGCTGCAGGCCGCCGGGCTGGATCCAGGCCCGCTGCGCCTGGAAGTGAATGCCGGGGCGCGGCGCAGCGCCGGGCATTTCGGGTATTGCGCTGCCCCATAATCTACGCGATAATATTCACGTAATCTTACGTAATTCTGGCGCGATTTCCAATAGGAGGCGCAAGTGTCTATCTTGGTGACCTATGCCAGCCGCCACGGTGCAACGGCAGGGGTGGCGCGCGTGATCGGTGAAACACTGCGAGAAGGGACCGGCACGCGAGTCGATGTCATGCCGATGCTGGATGTGCCGCATCTGGACGGGTACGCGGCGGTGGTAGCCGGCAGCGCCATCCAGGACCGGCGCTGGCTGCCGGAGGCGATGGATTTTCTGCGGGCGAACCAGCCGGCGCTGCAGGCGCTGCCAACCGCTCTGTTCCAGGTGTGTATCACGTTGGGAATGAAAAACGGCGCCGCTTATCGCGCCGGGGTAGATACCTGGATGGAGCCGGCCTGCGCCATCGTGCCCCCGCTCCGGCGGGCTTCTTTCCCAGGCGCATTAGACCCGGCTTCGCTGCCGTGGAACAAGGACGGCATCGGGCTGCGCATCTCGGTCATGCTGGGGATCATGCCGCAGGGCGACCGGCGCGATTGGGATGCCGTGCACGCCTGGGCGCGCGACCTGCGAACGCTGCTGCTGCGACCAACACCCGCCTGAGCCTTATCGATCCAGCGTGGTCCCGGCCGCCTCGGCGTTACGGGGTGAGCGCGGCCGGCCCGGCATTGGCCCAACCGGTCGGGGTCCAGGGGGCGTACAGGCTGCCGGTTTTCAACTGCCAGCCGCCGGCGAAGTACGCCAGCAGGCGCGTTCCAGCCAGCGCGAAGCGCTCCACCGCCTCGGCCTGCAGCAGCGCCGGGGCGCGCAGGTTGCCCGACTGCGCCCACAGCTGCCCGCGCCGGTCCAGCCAGGCCAGGCGGTCGCCGG
>JBJSYW010000078.1:0-16641 GCA_046089985.1 Chloroflexota bacterium | reverse complement strand
GCGCAGACATGGCCCGGGCGCTGGAAGGTGCATTCCAGGCCTGGCTGCTGTCTCATGGGCCGGTGGCTGCTGCCGGAGCGGCGCTGGCGCTGTTTTCGCTGATTTTTGTGATTGGGCGGGTGCGCTACCATTTCCAAACCGCCGAGCGCTGGTCATCTACTTTCTGCCCGCGCTGCGGCGCAGAACTGTACCGCGTTCACCGCAGCTCGTTCGACCGCCTGCTCTCGCACACCCTGCTGCCTTCCGCCCGGCGCTATGCCTGCAGCAGCCGCGACTGTTCCTGGAGCGGCCTGCGCCGCCACCATTTTCACTCGCACAGCCACAGCTAACATCTGGGCTGACCCTGCCGTGTCCTGGCATCGATACGATACCGGCCCGGTTGATCCCTGCTCTCCCCGGCTAACGGGGCGGTCGGCTCACTGGACAGGCGGCTCTGGCAGCAGCACCAGCACCCGGTTGGGTTGGGTCAGCAGCAGCGCGCCGTCTGCGGCGGCGCTGATATAGGGGAGCGCATCGACCCGCCCGGGCGCACCGGGCGGGTTGGCGACCGGCAGCAGCGGCGCCAGCCGGCCGTTGTGCAGCCGGAAGGCAGCCTCGCTGCTTAACAGGTTGCCCCGGTCGTACAGGCAGGTGCGGGCGGCGGTGCGCTCCGCCTGTCCGCGGGCCGGGTAATCCTGGCGCGACACGTCCCACAGCTCCAGGTCGTGGACGGTGCAGCGCACCAGGTAGCCGTCCGCTTCCAGCAGGTGGTAGGCGATCTCGCCGGTATCGATGCGCTCAAGCTCGCGCAGCTTGGGCGCCTGGCTGAAGTCGTAGACTTTGAGCAGGGTGCGCCCGCCCTCCTTTGCCTGGCGGTATTCTGAGACATACAACCGGCTGCCGATCATCACCCCGGCGAAATGGGAGACCCCCGGCGGGCTGGACAGGCGTTCCAGCGGCTGTGGGCTTTGCGGCAGCGAAATGTCGTACACCAGCAGCGCCTCCATACCAAAGGCAACCAGGTATTGGCCGGTCAGGGCCATGTTTAAAATCGACAGGTCCTTTTGCCGGCGCAGCAGCGCTGGTTGGGCGGGCTGAGCCAGGTCCAGCACTTCAATCCCGGCATTCCCATATACGTACAGGTAGCCTGCCACGCGCAGCATGCCAACAGCGTTCTGCAGCTGCTGTTCGTGCAGCGGGTCATGGTAGCTGGTGACGCCGGTTCCAGACAGGCTCGGGCGGATGTCATACGTGTACAGGCGGCCCTGGCGAGAGAGCAGGTAGGCGAAGCCGTCCCGGGCGGCGGCGGCGCGCAGCGGCGGTTTATCCGGGGGCTGCAGCAGCGCGGCGACGGTGTAAGCGGCGGGGGCGGAGGCCGGCGAAGCGGACGCGGCGGCGGGCTGTGAGTGGGTGGGGGTTGGGCCGGCGGCTGCGCTGGGGGCAAATACCAGGGCGGCTGCGGCGGTGGGTAGGCCGGGCGTTGGGGCGGCGGCCGCGCTGCCGGGTGGCCGGGCGGCGGCTTCCGTGGGTAGCGCCTCTGCCAGGTCTGCGGCGTTCGGGCCGGCGGCCGGGTTTGCAGCGGCCGGCAGCGCATCGTGGCTGTCTTGCAGGCGCGCCCGGGCGGGGTTGAAGAGCTGACCGGCGGCGATAGCCAGCAGCGCCAGCAGCGCGGCCGGGCCGGCCAGCCTGTACCACCGATAGGCCGGCCGCGCCGGGGCGGCCGGTCGCATGGGCCGAGCCGGGCGGGGCGTTTGGCCGGCCCCCGGCTGTGTGGCCGCCGGGCGGTGCGGTTCGCCGAGCCGCCCGCCCGCTGGTTCTGCAGCCGGGGGCAGCGGGACGTCGTCCTCCAAGGCGGCGCAGGCCTTCAGCGCTTCGCGCAGCTCGTAGATGCTCTGGTAGCGCCGGTCGGTGGTGACCTCGATCGATTTCAGGATCAGCCCTTCCACCTGCGGGCTGATGTGCTGGGCCAGGGCGCGCGGCGCGGGCGTTTCCACGGCGTGCACCAGGCGCAGCACGCTCTCCGGCGGTTCGACCCCGGTCAGCAGGTGGTACAGCGTGGCGCCCAGGGCATAGATGTCCGAGCGCCGGTCGGTTAGCCCTTCGCCGTACTGCTCCGGCGGGCTGTAACCGGGAGAGACCGCCCGCGCCCCGGTGGTGGTGGACTTCTCGCCATCATAGATCTTGGCGATCCCGAAATCGACCAGGATCGCCCGTCCATCGGTGGCGATGCGGATGTTGCTGGGCTTGATATCGCGGTGGATCACCGGCGGATTCTGGCTGTGCAGGTAGTCCAGGGCCGAGACAATCTGGCCCACCCAGCCCAGGACTTCTTTTTCCGGCAGGCGGCCTTTGCGCTGCAGGATCGACTTCAGGTCTTCGCCGGCGATAAAGTCCATCACCAGGTACTGCCCCCGCTCGGGGACGATAAAATAGTTGGTCACCCGCGGCAGGTGGGGGTGCGACAGGCGCGCCAGCAGGCCGGCCTCGGTGTTGAACTGCTTTTGGGCTTTTTCCGACAGCTCCAGGTTTTCTTTGATCGCCACCGGGATATTCAGGCTGACATCCCAGCCCTGGTAAATCGATCCCATCCCGCCGCGGCCCAGGATGCCGTCGATACGGTAACGATCGTGATACAGATATTCGCCGGGCGTTGGCGGCATCGGGTGGTTCTCCTCCTGTCTGGCGGGGGGATGGATCAGGCAAACTGCACCGGGCCAGGTAGCCTGATTGTACCGGTGGAGGGGATGGGGAAGCTATCAGGTGGGCGGCGAACTGTGCGTAGGAAAGCGCCTAAGGGAAATAGGCCAGGAAATGACTGCGCGACGGGCAGCTGCTTTCGCCCAGGGCGGCGATCTCGCGCTTGATCGGGTAAGGAACGGCGTGCTGCTCCACCTGCCAAGCGCCGGCGCGCCAGGTGAACAGGCTGAAGCGGGCGCGCGGGTCGCGGTCGATGTTGGGCATGGAGGCGCTGGAGACGTTCACCAACTGCTGCCCGTTCCGGCGGCGAATGCCCGGGCGGTGGTAATGCCCGAAGGCCAGCGTGCCGGCGGCGCACGGCGCCAGGGCGCGCGCCAGCGCCGGGTCATCGTCCGGCTGGCGCACCTGGCCCCACAACTGCTGCTGCAGGTCGGGGGCGGGCAGGATCATCAGCTCAACGTCCAGCGGATTGGCGTGGACGACCTGCAGCGCATCCTGCGGGCGCGGCGTGGGCGAAAACTGCAGCGCAAAGGGCAGGCCCAGCAGCCAGCGCTGCTCTTCCGCGGCCAGCTGCTCCAGCGTCCAGTGCGCCGCCGGCTGGATCCAGGACCACTTGTCCCGGTGGTGCTCATCGGTTGGCGCTGAATTGGGGGCGCGCAGGTATTCCTCGGTGTTGCCGTAGACCCCCAGCGCCCCGGCCTGGCGCAGCATTTGCACGCAGGCAGCCGGGTGGCTGCCGCCCAGGCAGACATCCCCCGCCACCGCCAGCGCATCCACCCCGGCGGCGCGACAGGCTTCCAGCAGCGCCGAGCAGGCATACGGGTTGCCGTGCAAATCGGAGAAAACCGCTATTCGCAAGCTGGATCAGGCCGCTTCGACGGTCAGGTCGGGGAAGAATTGGTGAACGGTGCCCGCCACCCAGCCGTGCAGCGTGGTGGGCGAGAGCGGGCAGCCCAGGCAGGCGCCGCCCAGGCGCACGCGCAGGATCTTGCCCTTCAGGCTGATCATCTCAACCGAACCGCCGTGGTACTGCTCGATGTAGGCGTCAATTTTGTCGATCAGTGCCCGGATGCGTTCTTCCTCGGTGAATTGGGCCTCAGGCGTGGACTCAGTCATCTTAGAACCTCCGGTAGCTCAGGATATTTTATTCATTATACCAATATTCAGGACGGCGGCTGCAGCGGGCTGCAGTTGGGCGGAATCTGCTGGCGCAGGCCCTGCTCGATCAGGGCGATCACGTGGGCATGGGTGTTGCGCATGCGCACGGCGATCAGCGCTGCCAGGCGTTCCAGCAGCAGCTGCCCGGCCTGCGGGCGCTGCTCGACGAACTGGCGCAGGTCGACGCTGCGCACGCTCAACAGGTGGCAGTCGCTGATGCACACTGCGGAGGAGGTGTAGGTGCGGCTGCCGATCACCGCCGACCAACCCACCAGCCCGTCTTTGCGCACCCGGGTGATCACCAGCGCCGGCCCGTCCTCTGGCTTATAGCGCACCGCCACCTCACCGGAGACCACCAGGTACAGGTTCTGGGTGGCCTCGCCCTGCTCGAACAGGATTGTGCCCAGCGAGGCCGGGATGAACGCGAACAGTGCGCTGAGCGCGGCGCGGTCGTCGGCGGAAAAACCGGCAAACAGTTGTGGATCGAGCGGAGAAGGGGTCGAATCGGACACGGGTTGTGGGATACCTTGTCCGAATTTTTACCCGAATTTGGCCCTGCTCACATAGTGGCAAATGTCATCTTACCCGGGTCGAATCATCACCAAACCACCCGCCCCGGTTATGACAAATGTTTATACAAGCCCGTGGCAATAAAAGACGATCGGGTGATGACTGTGCGAAATTCATCACCCGATCGTCTTATTTATGGTACGCTATTTGCCCAGGCGTTTGCGCAGCGCCTCGGTCAGGGCGGGCAGCACCTGGTACAGATCGCCCGTCACCCCGTAGCGGGCCATCTTGAAGATCGGCGCTTCGGGGTCTTTGTTGATCGCCACGATCACCTTGCTGGAGCGCATGCCGGCCTGGTGCTGGATGGCGCCTGAGATGCCGCAGGCGATGTACAGGTTGGGGGCCACCACCTTGCCGGTCTGGCCGACCTGGTGGCTGTAGGGGATGTAGCCCGCATCGACTGCGGCGCGGCTGGCGCCCACGGCGCCGCCCAGCACGCCTGCCAGGTCGCCCACCAGCTTGAAGCCCTGTTGGGCGCGCCAGATCTCGGCCTGTTTTTCATCCATGCCGCCCGGCGGGGATAGGGCCGGGTTGTTCGACACGCCGCGCCCGCCGGAAACGATCACATTGGCGTCGGTCAGGCTGACGCCGCCCTCGGCCTGGGCGTAGCCGGTCACTTTGGTGCGCGCCTCCACTGCCGGCGCTTCCACGCGCGTGGGGCTGCCGGAGCGGGACGAATCGCCCTGCGGTTTCTTGAAGGCCCGGCCGCGGGTAGTGATGATCGCCGGGCGAGCGGTGGTGACGGCTTTCGCCAGCAGTTTGCCGGAGTAGACCGGACGCACGGCGGTGATCGCCTCGCCCTCTACGTCGACGGCGGTCACATCGGGCATCACGCCGCTGTTCAGGTCGATGGCGGCCAGGGCAGCCAGCTCGCGGCCGCGGGTGGTGGTGGGGAACAGCACTGCCGCGGCGCCCTGCTCCTGAGCCACTTTGGTCACCACGGCGGCATACGGCTCGGCGGTGTAATCGGCCAGGGCCGGGTCGTCGTTATAGAAGACCTGCAGCGGGCCATACAGGAAGGTCTCCCGGGCCACATCCTGCGCGCCGGCGCCCAACGTCATCGCCAGCACATCACTGCCCAGCTTGGCAGCCAGCGTGTAGGCGGCGGTCAGCGTCTCCCAGGAAGCGGGCAGCGCTGCGCCTTTGAATTGATCGATATAAACCAGGATGTTCCCGCTCATCACAGCACCTTTTCCTCGAGGATTTTATCGGCCAGTTTTTCCGCAATCTCGGCCGGGCTGCCGCCGCTGATCATCTCGGTTTTCACCTCGCGGGCGGGCGGGGCGCTCACCTCGGGCCAGCGCACCACGGCCTGCGGGGCAGGCAGGCCCAGGTCGGCCAGGCCCCAAACGGGGATCTGGGCCTTGGAGGCTTTGCGGATGCCCATAAAGGACGGGTAGCGCGGCTCGCCGATATCTTTCGAGACGCTCACCACCGCCGGCGGGGTGGTTTCCACTGACTGGCGGCCCTCTTCGATAGCGCGCTCGATGCACAGCTTGCCGCCCTCGACCTTGATCGAAGCGGCCATGCTGACCACCGGCCAGCCCAGGGCGCGGGCGGTCTGGGCGGCGGTGACGCCCATATCGCCGTCAATGGCCTGTTTGCCAAAGAACGCCACCCCGGCCCCGGCCACCTTGCGGATGGCGGCGGCCAGCGTGCGGGCGATCACCTGGCTGTCAGCGCTGCCCAGCGCCGGGTCGGAGACCAGGACGGCGCTGTTGCAGCCCATCGCCAGGGCGGTTTTCAAGGCTTCCTTCGCCGAATCGCCGCCCACGCTGATCACGGTCACATCCCCACCGGTCGCTTCTGCGTGCAGCAGGGCGGCTTCCACAGCGTACTCATCCCAGGGGTTCAGCACGAGCGGCGCATCACCCCAGGACACCTGGCCGCCCTCCACCGTCATCTTGGCGGCGCTGTCGGGCACTTGTTTAATGCAGACAACAATATTCAAGCTAACCTCCTTTGGTGTCTACGGTCCGGATATGGACGAGGGATCGGGCGGCGCGGGGCGTACGGGGCCGCAGTGCGGTCGCGCGCGGGCGCCCCGGGTCAACGCCCAACCGGTCAAGCCTCGGATTGCCAGTAAGATGCATCATAAGCGGGAAGCTCGCAGCGCAGCGGCGGGTCCTGGCGCAGGCCCAGGGCATAACCGGCTTGCATAAGCTGGTGGATTTCGCTGGTGCCCTCGTAGATGACGGCTCCTTTCGAATTCCGCAGGTAGCGCTCTACGTCATATTCATCGCTGTAGCCGTAGGCGCCGTGTACCTGGACCGCCTCTGACGCGGCCTGGAAGGATGCATCGGTGGCGAACCACTTGGCCAGCGAAGTCTCTCGCGTATTGCGCAGACCCTGGTTTTTCATCCATCCGGCGCGCCAGACCATTAGACGCGCTGCGTCATAAGATTGTACCATATAAGCTATTTTTTGTTGGATTAACTGAAACTTAGCGATTTCGCGCCCGAAGGCCTGGCGCTCGCCGGCGTAGCGCACCGAGGCGTCCAGGCAGGCGCGGATCAGCCCGGTGGCGCCGGCAGCGACGGTGAAGCGCCCGTTGTCCAGGCACGACATGGCAATCTTGAAGCCCTCACCCTCTTCGCCCAGGCGGTTGAAGGCCGGGATGCGCACCTCCTGCAGGTTGATCCAGCCGGTGGAACCGGCGCGCACGCCCAGCTTGCCGTGCAGGTCGCCGCGGGTCACACCCGGGCGGTCCAGCTCGACGATGAAGGCGGTCAGCCCGTCGTGCGGATCGGCGGCGTGCGGGTCGGTGCGCGCCACCCACAGGCAGTGATCGGCCTTGGTGGCCAACGAGATCCACATCTTTTCGCCGTTCAGCACATACTCGTCGCCCTCGCGGCGGGCGGTGCTCTGGATGCCGGCTACGTCGGACCCGGCGCCCGGCTCGGTCAGCCCAAAGCAGGCGATCTTCTCTCCGCTGGCCTGGGGGGCCAGGAAGCGCTGTTTCTGCGCCTCGCTGCCCCACTGCAGCAGGCCCAGGCTGTTCAGGCCAATATGCACTGAAAGGATCACGCGCAGATGGGTATCAACGGCTTCCAACTCTTCGCAGGCGATGCCCAGCGACAGGTAATCCATGCCCTGCCCGCCATAGCGCACCGGGATGCAGATGCCCAGGATGCCCAGCCGGCCCAGGCGCTGCAGGACGAAGGGCGCCAGCTCCTGTTTGCGGTCATATTCTTTAATCACCGGGGCGACTTCTTTTTGGGCGAAGTCGCGCACCATCTGCTGCACCATGCGATGTTCTTCGGTCAGGGTAAAGTCCATGTCGGGTCTCCTGTTGGGGCGTTTGGGATGCGCCCGCGGTAAACCCGGGCGCGCGGGTTAAGCGTACCATAAACCGGGCCGGCGGTGAATAGCGCAGCGCGGCGGGAATCCTGCCTGGCTCAGGCCGGGGCGCCCGGCGCGGCGTCAGCCGGCGCGGCCGGCAGGGTGATGGTGAAGCGGCTGCCCTGGCCCACCACCGATCTGGGCGTGAGCATGCCGCCGTGCAGCTTCACCAGGCCGTAGGCCAGCGCCAGGCCCAGCCCGGTCCCGTTCTGTGTGCGCGCCAGCCGGCTGTCCACCTGCATAAAGGGGGCGAACAGCCGCTCCAGGTGCTCCTCGGCGATGCCGATGCCGGTGTCCCAGACGGTGATCTCCACTGCCTGTCCTGCCAGCAGCCGGGCTTCGATGCCCAGGCAGGCCCGCTCTGGGCTGTATTTGACTGCGTTGTCAAGCAGCTGCACCAGCGCCTGGCGCAGGCGGCGCGGGTCGGCCCATACCTGGATCGTACGTGGGTCCAGCGCCAGGCTGACCTGCTGGTGCCTGGCGTCGGCCTGGCTCTGGATCAGGTTCAGGCTGGCCTGGCAGATCTCTTCCAGCGCGCAGACGCCGGGCTGCAGCGCCAGCCGGCCCGCACCGAGCTTGGAGACATCCAGGATATCGTTGATCACCTCCAGCAGGCGCTGCCCGCTGGCGGCGATGCCGGCTGCCATCTGGCGCTGCCGCTCGTTCAGGTTGCCGAAGATATCCATCTGCAGCGCTTCCGACAGGCCCAGGATGCCGGTCAGTGGGGTGCGTAGTTCGTGGCTGACGCTTGCCAGGAAGGCGTCCTTCAACCGCATAGCGTCTTCAAGCTCCAGGTTGGCGCGCTGCAGCGCCTCCTGGGTCTGCTTGCGCACCGTGGCGTCTTCGGCCACCGACAGGTAGTGGGTGATCTTGCCGTTCGGGTCGGTGATCGGCGAAACCTGTACGGATTCGTAGAGGATTGAGCCGTCTTTGCGGCGGTTGGCGAACTCGCCCTGCCATTCCCGGCCGGCTGACAGATGGGCCCACATCTGTTGATAGACTTCGGGCAGGGTGTTCCCCGACTTTAGCAGGCGCGGGTTCCGGCCGATCACTTCGGCCGGGCTGTATCCGGTCATCTGGGAGAAACGCTGGTTGACGTACTCAATCTCTCCCTGCAGGGTGGTAATTACGATCGCAGCCGGGCTTTGTTCCACCGCGCGCAGCAGCATGCGCAGTTCCTGCTCCGTGTGCCGGGAGTGGTTCAGCAGGCGCTGTAAGTTCTGGTAGGCGGATTGGGTCAGCGCGCCGGTGGCTCCAAACAGGCAGGTATAGGCCGCCCAGCTGCCCAGGCCGATGGTGTGGTCGGGTGGGGGCAGCAGCCCGGCCAGTTGGCTCCAGACCACGCCGAACACCCCCAGCGACACGCCAGCGACCGAGAGCAGGGTGCCTGGCCAGGAGAACAGCAGCCCGGCCAGAATCACCACGAACATGTACATCGACGTCGCCGGGGTGCGCACCGTGCCCTGGTAGACGTTGATCCAGGTGATCCAGATATATGGCAGGATGATGACTGCGTAAGCCGCCAGGCGGATTAGGCCGCGCTTCAGCAGCAGGTACAGCAGTACGATGACGCTGAAGACCACCACATCCAGCTTGAGTACGCTGGCGCGGGTGGAGCCTTCGATGATCAGGGTTGGGATCAGAAAGCCAAAAGCCCCCAGCGCCATGATGATCGTGGCGTTTAGCAGCGCGGCGCGGCGGGTTTTCTCCTCGTCGCTTGGGAATACCGGTGCAGCAAACCAGCCCAAGACGGTACGCATATTGGCCCCATGTTTATCCATACCACCTATTCTCCCCTCTTATGGTAGCTTAGATAAAATATGGGCCGTTGTCAACGCGGAATAGTACTCAGGATGGCTGTGGTTTTGGCTTAAGATTTGTGTACTAAGTAGAGATACTTATAATGTCCTGCGCTGCGCCGGCCAGGAGGCCGGCGGAAGGGCAGTGGGCGGCGTCGAAGCTGCGTTCCACGCGCAGACCGCCAGGCAGGCTTAGATTCATGCGGCCGCCGCTGTCCGGCAGGGGCAGGACCTCGGCGCGGGCCAGCCGGCGCAGCGGCAGGTAGCGCCGCACCCCGCCGTACTTGCCACGCTCCTTGGGCGGCACATGCTCTGCCTCACCGATGAGCACGATTTCCCGTTCAGTCAGCAGGGTCAGGTGGGCGGCGCTTCCGGCAGTCCCGGCGGCCCGGGCCAGCCAGTCGGAAAGCCAGCCTGGCAGGCCGGCCCAACGCTCGTCGCGCAAGGCGGGCTGATAAACCGCCTGCAGCACCGCCTCGTCCGGCTGCAGCCCCTGTCGGGCGAAGGCGGCGAATTTGAAGTTTTCCTCCAGCGCTCGGGCGGTCCTGGACGGGTCGCCTGGCAGCCGCCCGCCCCTGGCGGGCGGCGCGCCGGCTGGTGGGCGCAGGCGGCGCAGGAATGGCTCGAAGTGGCGCAGCGTGGCCTCATTGAACTCGATCGTCAGGCCGGCCTGGCTGCCGCGATTGGTCTCCCCGTGGACGGTGAACCACGAGTACAGCAGCACGTTGCCCACTTCCAGGCTGCACACCCCGGCATAGCGAAAGGCCACCAGGCTGTTCTGCGCGCCGTTCCATTCCAGGACGCACAGCGCCTCGCCGGCGTCGATCAGCAGCCGCTCGATCGCCACACCGGCGCGGGAGCTGGTTTGCGGTGGAGCAAGCACGGTGTAGGGCAGGCTGGCGCTCCTGCCGAACAGCGAGAGGTAGTCGGTGTGGTAGGTATCGGGGAGGTCGTCCAGGCAGTCGATCACCCGGGCCCACGACATCATCGTCTGGCGGGCGCCGGTCAGAGTGGGCGCCGGTTGATTTGCGGTACTAGACATGGAATTTGCCTTTCTGATAAGCATTTTACCCCCCAATCGCCCGGCCGGCTGAAGTTATAATCGCTGCATGCCTCCCCTGCGCCGGGGGAAACCCTGGCTGCTCTTTGCCCTGCTGATTGTCGCTGCGGTCACGGCGGTGCTGCTGCCGCGCGGGCGTTATGCGCCGGCGGCGGACGCGCGCCTGCTGCAGGCGGCGGCGCTGGAAGCGCTGGCGCAGCCGGCCCAGGCGGCCGAACAGGTGGCCCGCGCGGCTGAACTGACGCGCGGGCGCGGCGACCTGTGGGAGCGCGCCGGGCGGCTGGCGCTGCAGGGCGGCGACCCCCAGGCGGCGATTACCTACCTGGAGCAGGGGGCGCAGGCGGCCCGGGACGATAATTACGCTCCACCGGGCGGGTTAAGCACAGCCGGTTGGCAGGCCCTGGGCGACGCTTATCGCCAGGCCGGCGATGCGCCGGCGGCGCTGCGGGCCTGGCAGACCGGGCTGGTCTATGCTCCGGCGGTCCCCGAGCTGTTGGAGCGCAGCGGGACGGTGCGCCTGGAATTGGGCGATGCCCCCGGTGCAGCCGCGGACCTGCAGGCGCTGGCCGGGCTGCGCTCGCAGGACGCCGCCGGGCTGTACCGCCTGGGTCTGGTGCAGGCTGCATATGACCCGCCGGCCGCCCAGCCCGCCTTTGACCAGGCCGCGGCGCTTGATGCGCGCTATGCCCCGGCCGCCGCCGCTGTTCGCCGGGCGTTAATCAGCGCCCGCGCCGCGGATGACCCGGCCTACACGTTGGTGCTCATGGGGCGGGCCTTAGCCGGGCTGGAGGAATGGGGCATGGCTGCCAAGGCGTTTGCCCGGGCGGCCCACCTGCGCCCGGATTTCGCCGAAGCCTGGGCCTACCTGGGTGAAGCGCGCCAGCACCCCGGGCAGGGCAGCCTGCTGCCGTTGGGCGAGCCGGACCCGCAGGCGGTCCTGGCCGACCTGCAGCGAGCGCTGGCAGCCGACCCTGGGTCGCTGGCCGGGCGCACCTTCCTGGCGCTGTATTACACCCGCCAGGGCAGGTTTGACCAGGCCGTGGCGGTGATCGACGAAGCGCTGGCTCAGGATCCGGGCAACCCGGCGCTGGTGGTGCAGCGCGCCGGCGCCCTGGCCCAGGCGGGCGACCTGCCAGGCGCCGACGCGGCTTACCGCCAGGCGCTGGCCCTGGCGCCGCGCGACCCGGCCTATGCGCGCTACTGGATCGAGTTTA
Source organism: Chloroflexota bacterium (assembly GCA_046089985.1). Classification (GTDB taxonomy): domain Bacteria; phylum Chloroflexota; class Anaerolineae; order Anaerolineales; family UBA4823; genus RBG-16-57-11. The sequence goes on along the minus strand of JBJSYW010000078.1, from coordinate 4,822 downwards.
TGCTGCAGTACAACTACCTGGTGGGCAGCCAGGCGCTGCCGGCGGCGCGCCGCCTGGTGATCGACTTTCCTAACGATCCGGCCGTGTTGGACCTGATGGCGCGCATGCTGCTGCGCCTGCAAGACCTGCCCTCGGCCCGGCGCTTTCTGGACCGGGCGCTGGCGGTCGACCCCGAATATGCCCCGGCCTGGCTGCACCTGGGCCAGTGGTACCTGCTGGCGGGACGGCGTGACGAAGCCCGCCAGGCCCTGCTGCAGGCCCAGGCCCTGGCGCCGGGCACAGCCGTCTATCACCTGGCGCAGCGCTTGCTGGACGATTATTGATGATACAATTACCGGTCAGTTGAAAGGACGCACCAGAGATGAACGAAACCGTTGTGAACAGGCGCATTGCGAACAGGGGACTGCTGCTGCTGACGGCGCTGTTGTGCCTGGCGGCGCTGGCCTGCCGCACGCTGGTCGGCGACAGCCTGCCGGCCGGCAGCCGGACGCTCTTTCAAGACGATTTCTCGCGCCCTACCAGCGGCTGGAACCGGGTCAGCGCGCCGGCCGGTGAGAGCAATTACGCCGATGGGATGTACCGTATCCTGGTCAACGACCCCAACATCGATATCTGGAGCCTGGCCGGGCGCGATTACTCGGACGCGCGCATCGAAGTGGATGCCTATAAAGTGGGCGGCGACCGCAACAACCGCTTTGGGATCATCTGCCGCGCCGCCAGCCCAACCACCTTCTACACCCTGGTGATCAGCAGCGACGGTTATTACGGCATCGGCATCATCGACGGGCCGGACTACCGGCTGATCGGGATGGACGCGCTGCAGCCCACCGACGCCATCAACCAGGGCTCGGCGCTGAACCACATTCGCGCCGACTGTGTGGGCAAGACGCTGGCCCTGTACGTTAACGGGGTTAAGCTGGCCGAAGTGACCGACGACCGGCTGGCCAACGGCGATGTCGGCTTGATCGCCGGCACCTATGATGTCCCCGGGGTGGACATCCGTTTTGATAACTTTAGCGTTGCCCAACCATGAAGATTTACCTGGATACGATTGGATGCCGCCTGAACCAGGCGGAAATTGAGCGCTATGCGCGCCAGTTCCGTGCTGCCGGTCACACCCTGGTGGGCAGCCCGGAGCAGGCCGACCTGGCGGTGGTCAACACCTGCGCGGTGACCAACCAGGCGGTGGCTGATTCGCGCAGCAAGGTGCGCCAGGTCAGCCGGGCTGGGGTGGACGAAATCATCGTCACCGGCTGCTGGTCGACGCTGCAGCCGGACGAAGCGGCTGCGCTGCCAGGGGTCACGCGGGTGACCGCCAACCTCGACAAGGACCGGCTGGTGCCGCTGGCGCTGGACCTGCCGTTTGAAACGTTCGACCTGGAGCCGGTGGAGCGCGAGCCGCTGCCGGGGGCCAGGCTGCGCACGCGGGCGTTCATCAAGGTGCAGGATGGATGCGACAACCGCTGCACGTTTTGCATCACCACCGTGGCGCGTGGGGCGGGGCGCAGCCGCAAACTGGCCGAAGTGCTGCAGGATATTCGCCAGGTGGGCGATGCGCAGGAAGTGGTGCTGACCGGGGTTCACCTTGGCTCGTGGGGGCAGGATTTCGACCAGCCGCAGCACCTGCGCCGGCTGGTGCAGGCCATCTTGGATGAGACGGATGTGCCGCGCCTGCGGCTGTCATCGCTGGAACCGTGGGACCTGGACCCGCAGTTCTTCGACCTGTGGCGCAGCCCGCGCCTGTGCCGCCACCTGCACCTGCCGCTGCAGTCGGGCAGCGCGGCCACGCTGCGCCGCATGGCGCGCAAAACCACGCCGGCGTCGTTCGCGGCGCTGGTGGAGGCGGCGCGGGCCGTGGCCCCGGATATCGCCATCACCACCGATGTGATCGCCGGTTTCCCGGGCGAGAGCGAAGCCGAGTTCGAGGAAAGCCTGGCTTTTGTGAGTGGGCTGGGGTTCGCCGGCGGGCATGTGTTCACCTATTCGGCCCGCCCCGGGACGGCAGCCGCGCGCATGCCTGGGCAGGTGCCGCATCCGCTGCGCAAGGAGCGCAACGCCCGCCTGCGCCAGGCGTTCAGCGAAGCGCAGGCCGGTTACCAGCGGCGCTTCCTGGGACAGGTGCTGCCGGTGCTGTGGGAGAGCGCCGCTGCGCTGGGCCCGCAGGGCTGGGAGATGAGCGGGCTGACCGGCAATTACCTGCGGGTGAACGCCCAGGCCCCGCAGGCGCTGTGGAACCGCATCACCCCGGTGCGCCTGGAGCGGGCGGCGGGTGAGGCCATCTACGGGACGATTGAGGGGTAGGGCAATGGAGTGTATTTTTTGCAAGATCCTGTCCGGGCAGGCGCCGGCTAACTTTCTGTACCGCGACGAACAGCTGGCGGCCTTCCGCGATATCCATCCGGCTGCCCCGGTGCACGTGTTGATCGTGCCCACCGAGCACATCGCCTCGGTCAACGACCTGGAAGCGGGGCACGAAGCGCTGGTGGGGCGCATGTTCAGCCTGGCGAAACAGCTGGCCCGCCAGGAAGGCATCGACCAGAGCGGCTATCGCCTGGTGGTCAACACCGGGCCGCACTCCGGGCAGGCGGTTTTTCACATCCACCTGCACCTGCTGGGTGGGGCCAGGCTGCGCTTCCCCTAGGCGCTGAAGCGTGATTACTTCGGCGCACAACCCGCGCATCAAGTGGCTGAAGGGGCTGCAGTCCAGCAGCCGGCAGCGTCGCGCAGAAGGCGTGTGTGTGATCGAGGGGGTGCGCCTGGCGGAAGAAGCGCTGGCGGCCGGCTGGCCGGCCCGGCTGGTGCTGTACGGCGAGGCGGTCAGCCCGCGCGGCCAGGCAGTGGTCGACGGCTTCGCCGCCCGCGGGGCGGAGGTGGAAGCCGCGGCAGAGCACGTGCTGCAGGCGGCGGCCGATACCGATAGCCCGCAGGGGCTGGTGGTGGCGCTGGAAGCGCGCCCGCTGCCGCTGCCCGAGCGCCTGGGGTTCGTGCTGCTGGCCGATCGCATGCGCGATCCCGGCAACCTGGGGGCAATGGTGCGCACCGCCGCCGCAGCCGGGATGGACGGGGTGATCTGCCCGCCGGAGACGGTGGATGCCTTTTCTCCCAAGGTGCTGCGGGCCGGGATGGGGGCGCACTTCCGCTTGCCGGTGTGGCCGTTGGGCTGGGATGAGATCGAGCGGCGGCTTTCCGGGCTGGCGGTGTTCATCGCCGCGGCCGGGGAAGGGCCGGCGTATGACCGGGCCGACCTGATCCAGCCGCTGGCGTTGGTGCTGGGCGGCGAGGCGGAGGGCGTGGGCGAGCAGGCCCGCCGGCTGGCAACCTCGCCGTTGCACATCCCCATGCCGGGCGGCAGCGAGTCACTCAATGCGGCGGTGGCAGCCGGGATCTTGATATTTGAAGCGGTCAGGCAGCGAAGGAGCAAAACAACATGAGGATCCGAACCGTAACCTGTTTTATCAACCCGCAATGGCCGCTGGACCTGGCGGCGCTGGATCGGGCCGCCCGGCTGGCGGCGGTGATGCGCCTGGCGCTGGAAGCGGCCGATTACGAGGTGCAGACCGTGCGCCTGGCGAGCGTGCCGTTTGGGCAGGCGCTGGGCGGTGCGCCGCAGGCGGATGAACTGGCGCGTTTTGCGCAGGCGATTGAGGCGGCGGCGCTGGAGCGCGGTTTTGAGTATGTCTCGCTTGGCCCGGCTTTTCCCGACCAACCGGCGGCCTACACTGCCATCCCGGCGGCCATTGCTGCCACGCAAAACGTATTCTTCACCGGGCTGATGACCGGAGCGGACGGCCGCGTTTCGCTGCCGGCGGTGCGCGCCTGCGCGGCGATCATCCAGCAGTGCGCCGGGCTGTCGCCGGACGGGTTCGCCAACCTGCGCTTTGCTGCCCTAGCCAATGTGGCCGGCGGCACGCCATTCTTCCCAGCCGCCTATGCCCCGCCGGGCGATCTGCCGGCCTTTGCTATCGCCACCGAAGCGGCCGGGCTGGCGGTGGAAGCCTTCTCTCAGCCGGGCACGTTGGAGCATGCCCGCGATCGGCTGGTGCAGGTGGTTGAGGGGCATGCGGCGGTGCTGTGCCGCATCGCCAACGACGTGGCCGAGAACCAGGGCGCGGCGTTCCTGGGGCTGGATTTTACGCTGGCGCCGTTCCCGGAAGAGGCCGAGTCGTTTGGCGCCGCGCTGGAGCGGCTGGGCGTGCCCGCCGCCGGGCGGCACGGATCGCTGGCTGCTGCGGCGATCCTGGCCGATACGCTGGACCGGGCGCGCTATCCGCGGGTGGGCTTTAACGGGCTGATGATGCCGGTGCTGGAGGATTACACCCTGGCGCACCGGGCGGCCGAAGCCAGCCTGTCGGTCAAGGACTTGCTGATGTTCTCGGCGGTGTGTGGGGCCGGGCTGGACACCATTCCGCTGCCCGGGGCGGTGGGGCAGGCCGAACTGGCCGCGCTGCTGCTGGACCTGGCGGCGCTGGCGCAGCGCCTGGATAAGCCGCTCACGGCGCGGTTGATGCCGATCCCGGGCAAAAAAGCCGGCCAGCCGACCGATTTCGACTTCGAGTTTTTTGAGAACAGCCGGGTGATGGCGCTGGAAGCCGAACCGCTGACCGGCAAGCTGGCCGGCGACGAGAGCTTTACGCTGCAGCCCCGCCCACGCCGCTGATGCGCATTGCGCCGGCTGCCCGCGTCACTGGCGTGCATAGCGCGAGCAGCGCCGCGACGCTGGTGCGCCTGCCGCAAGCAGCGCCGCCCCGCTGGTGCCTATTGCGCGAGCCGCGCCGCCGATGCGCATTGCCCCAGCCGCGCCCGTTCACCCCTGTTCCCGTAC
>JBJSYW010000077.1:0-3985 GCA_046089985.1 Chloroflexota bacterium | reverse complement strand
CCGCATACCAGGCCTGCACATCGGGATGCTCGCCGCCGGTCTTATCCAGCGCCCCCTGCACCAAACCGGTGATCGCCCCGCCGGCCTTGTCGCCGGTCCAGGCCGGGCTGCCGAACTTGCCCAACCCGGCCTCCAGCCACTGCCACCCGACATACAGGCGCAGCAGCAGCCACAGCCAGGCCCAGCGTACATCGCCAAACAACGAGCGTGCAATCGGCGAATCGGACAACCGCTGCACTTCTCGGCGCTGCACCCGGCTGCTAGAAATTTGATCCATCGCTTACCTCCTTATAAGCCTATTTTGTACGTGCATTGTATTCGCCCGCACAACGGCGCAGCAATAAGGAGTTTGCTGCGCCGCTGGGGAATTTCCCGTAGCGCGCGCCGCGCCCGGGAAGTTACAAGCTGATAAGCTATTTTGAACGGATGGTCATCTCTCGCTCGGTCACATCCAGCAGGCAGAAAATCAGCCCGCTGATCGTTCCGTCGCGCTCGCACACCGGCTGGATGCTCCAGTCCCAGTAGGTCATACCGCGTCCCGGATTGTCCGGGTAGACGAACGGCTTACCGAAGGTCACATAGGCCTGCCCGCTCTCCACCACCTGGCGGAAGATTGCCTCGTTTTCCGCGTTCGGGTACAGGGCAAAGTGGTTTTTTCCTTCAAAGAACTGTACATCGCGCCCATCATACCCGGCATAAGTGCGGTTCACCCGCACAAAATTGAACTCCCGGTCCAGGTGCGCCACCCCCAGGTGCAGGTTATTAAACAGCTCCTCCAACAGCTCGTTGGTTCGATGCAAGCGCGTCTCAATCGCCTTGCGCGTGGTGATATCCTGGTTGACGATAATCGCCCCGCGGATCTGCTGGTCTGGCCCCGTGATCGGCAGGGCCGAATTCAGGATGATCTTGCGCGTGCCGTCAAAGCACTCGATCTCGATCTCTTCATTTAGCGAAGTCTCTCCGCAGCTGATCGCCCGCGCCACCGCCCACTCTTCCGGCTGGATCTGCCGCCCGCTGTCCAACCACCAGCCCTTATATTCCCCGTACTGCTCAATCCCCACGTAGCGCGCCCCGGCCCAAATCTCCCGGCTGGCCGGGTTGCCACGCAAGATCACCCCCGCAGCATCCGTGATCCACACCCCCACCGGCAAGATCTCCAGTACGTGTTTCAGCAGATCTTCGCGCTCCTGCACCTCTTGGGTGCGCAGCGCTACGCGCAGTTCCAGCTCGTCCTTGGCGGCGCGCAGCTCCGCCTCAGTTTGCTTGCGTTCAATCGCGTAGCGGATGGCTCGCTCCAGCAGGGTGGGGCTCAGGTCCGCCTTGGTCAGGTAATCGGCCGCCCCGGCTTGCATCGCTTCCAGGTCCACCTCATAACGCCCGCGCCCGGTCACCATAATGACCGGCGCTTTGCAGCCCTGCGCCAACGCCTCCCGGATCCACTGCACCCCGTTTTTGCCCCCCAGATCATAATCCAGCAGCACCGCATCAAACGCGCCCTCGCGCAGCTTCTCCAGCCCGCCCCGGTAGGTCTGCGCCGTATCCACCCGGGTCTTGCGGCGCTGGATCGCGCGCAGCATCTCGATCAGCAAGAACTGATCGTCGTCATCGTCATCCACCAGCAGCAGGTTCCAGGTATCGGCTGTCATTCTGAAAACAATTATAGCGTTCCTGCCGGGCCGTCAAAAACTGTCGGCATATTCCTACAAAATATCCGTCCATCTTGCCCATCAGTTAGAATAGTGAATATCAGGAGACAAACATGCCAACATCTTCTTTTACCCCCCATCAGGCAATTGAACTACTCGTCGAAGGCAACCGGCGTTACACAGCCGGTAAGGCTCAGCACCCGCATCAGTCGATCGAACGCTGCGCCGAAACACTCAGTGGGCAGCGCCCCTTTGCAATCCTGTTAAGCTGCGCCGATTCGCGCGTCCCACCCGAAATCATCTTCGACCAGGGCATCGGCGACCTGTTTATCATCCGCAACGCCGGCGGCATCCTGGACGAGGTGGTGCTGGGCAGCATCGAATACGGCATCGAGCGCCTGGACATCCCGCTGGTGATGGTGCTCGGTCACACCAAATGCGGCGCTGTCACTGCCGCAGTCAAGGCATCCGAGGCGCCCGGGCATATCGATCGCATTGTCAAGACGATCCTGCCCGCCATAGAATCCAGCAAAAGCCTGCCCGGCGACCCTGTGCTTAACGCCGTTATTGCTAACGTGGCGTTGAGCACGGAGCAATTGAAGAACAGCCAACCTTTCCTGGCCGAGAGGGTTAAGCTTGGAAAAATCCAGATCGTTGGCGCCGTCTACCACCTGGATAGCGGGGAAGTGAAACTTCTCTAGCGCTGACCACCGGGCATACCAAGCTGCCCTGCAGCTTGGTATGCCCGGCAGATCAACCAGCCTAGCGGATCGAGCCGAAGAAGGCTTCCACGGTTGCCTGGTCCCAGGCAGACGCGGGGGCGATGTACAGCACCAGCGCCTTGCCGCTGCTGCTTTCGAACACCGCGGTGGCCTGGCGGAACGGAGCGCCATCTGCGCCGCTTTTGCCTTCCGCCACCGCCGCCGTCACCGTCTGGCCTTTGATGGTCACATCAAAGCTGTCCACGTATTCCATCTGAGTGTCGCCGGAATTGTATTGGCCGTTGTTCTGCAGCGCCTGCTTCAGCTGCTCTTCCATCTGCTGCGCGTCCATGTCCACCTGCGGCGGGAACTGGATAAACATGATATGGCTGTGCTCGTCGCTGCCCTGGTAGCCGACCATGTCGAAGCCCATCAGGCTCATCCCGAACTCGCTGCTGAACCCCTCCGGCAGGTCAAACCCGGCGATCTTAGCCGCCACGGCATCCACATCCTGCGCGTCGGTCACCACGTTCTGCGAAGCGAAATCGACCGCTTTCTTCATCCCAAACAAGCCCAGGCCAAAGGCCGCCCCCACCCCGCACAGGCACACCAGCACCAATCCAGCCAGCACCCCCAGGATAATCTTTGTATTGCGCGTCATGTCTTGCTTTCCTTTCTCAAATCAGGCCCATTGAGCGGTCTTACCTGCCGCTGCTTCATAATATAGTACGTATACGCTAAACAGCATACCCGGGTCGCGCCGCCCAGACCCCGGCTTTCAGTCAAGCTCCGCCCTATCCGGGTGGACAGGCGCATGTCGCGCAATCCCGCCCGCCTTGCGATGGGGTAAAATACCTCAGGCAATCGATCAAAAATATTGGAGGAAAACCGCCATGCAAACCTATCGCACCGAACACGACCTGCTCGGCGAGCGCCAGGTGCCGGCCGAACGTTATTACGGCGTGCAGACGCTGCGCGCGATGGAAAATTTCGCCATCACCGGCATCCCGATCTCGCATTACCCGCGCCTGATTCACTCGCTGGCCTACATTAAAAAAGCCGCCGCCCAGGCCAACCTGGAACTGGGCCTGCTCGATGAGCGCATCGCTCAGGCCATCACCGCTGCCTGTGACGACCTGCTTGACGGCCGCCTGCACGGCGAGTTCGTGGTCGACGTGATCCAGGGCGGCGCGGGCACCTCGACCAACATGAACGCCAACGAGGTCATCGCCAACATCGCCCTGGAGAAACTGGGCTACCCTAAGGGCCGCTACGACGTGATCCACCCGCTCAACCATGTCAACATGTCGCAGTCGACCAACGACGTCTACCCCAGCGCGCTGCGCCTGACCCTGAGCATGAAGCTGGACGGGCTGCGCCGCGAGATGGAGGGCCTGCAGGCCTCGATGGAGCGCAAGGGCCAGGAGTTCGCCAGTGTGATCAAGATGGGCCGCACCCAACTGCAAGAAAATGCGCCTGAAAAGAAGATACCTTCAATACAAGCAAATGCTACAAGACGGGTCGCAAAACTGCTGCGATTATCACGGATCCACTTTTGCGCCCAATCAGACTTCTTTTTGATACACGGGTAATTCTCAATCGCATTAAAAAATTTAAGTTTTTGTTCCTTATCTTTAA
>JBJSYW010000076.1:0-2917 GCA_046089985.1 Chloroflexota bacterium | reverse complement strand
GCGCAGCCCTACTAAAGAATGGTGACCTGGCGATGAGCGAATTGAACCGGTTAATCCAGGGTATGCGCAGCGTGGCGCATTTCCGCGTCTTACCCGAAACCGATCTGCGCGCCATCGCCGCTTCCGGCGGCCAGCAGCGCTTCAACGCCGGCGATATGATCTTCCTTGAGGAAGAACCCTGCGCGGGGATGTACGTGCTGCTGGCCGGAGAAGTGCACCTGCTGAAGCTCGGCCCGCAGGGGCAGCAGAACATCATCAGCGTGGTGCGCCCGGTGATCATGTTCAACGAGGTGGCGGTGCTGGACGGCGGGCCCAATCCGCTGACCGCTATGGCGGTGCAAGACAGCCTGGCCTGGCGCATCTCCTACGACGCCTTCCAGGGCTTGCTGACTCAGTACCCGCTGCTGGGGATCAGCCTGCTGCGCATTCTGGCGCAGCGCAACCGCCTGCTGGTAGCGCACTATCACGACCTGTCATTCCTGCCGGTGACCGGGCGGGTGGCCAAGCTGCTGCTGGAGTTGAGCCAGGGGGGCAAGGTGACGATCCAGCGCCACGACCTGCCGGTCAGCCAGATGGCGGCGCGCATCTCGACCGTCTCCGAAGCGGTCAGCCGGGCCATGAAAGATCTGCGCGAGCGCCAGGCGATCGAGATCAGCCGCTCGACCATCACCGTGCTGGACCCCCAGGCGCTGGCGGAACTGGCCCAAATCCACCTGTAAGCCGGGCTGCCTGTTTAAGTTTAAATTTTTCACCCTGGGTTTATCAAGAATTTATTGACCCGGCCGCACAATTTTCTACAATTAAGTGGAATAATCGTTCGATCCTCGGTATAATTAGGTACACTCATTCAGATTCAATTACGCACCGGCGGAAACCTTCATGAAGAACGCACGCATCGCTCTGGCAGTAGTTTTGATTTGTTTCATCCTCTCCTTTGGCGCGTGCGTACGGACCCCGCAGGGAGGCGGCTCACCGACGATCCTGCCGGACGATGTCACCGCCACCTATGGGGCGCAGTTATTCCACCAACAGCTGACCGCCCAGTGGATCAGCCGCTCCACCCCGCAGCCCCCGCCGGCCCCATGAGCTTTGCACCCCGCCCACTTAACCGATCTTGCGCACCACGATGCGGTAGCGACCGGTGCCGCGCGGGCGGAAATGGCGCACGCGCAGGAAATACTCGCCCGGCTGCAGCGACTGGCGGATCAGCGGGTTCAAACCCTGCCCGCTGTCGTCGTTGTAGGCGATCTGCACCAGCGGATCAGACGGGCCGTACAGGCCCATCTTCAGGTCGGTCGAGCCGGTGGTCTCCAGGAGGTACTCGCCGGCGGTCGCCACCTGGAAGCAGTAATCGTCCTCTTCGCCCGGGCGGCGGATCTCAGCCAGCTGTGGAGCGCCGTCGACGACCAGCTGCACCAGGCTGCCGGCCGCGCTGGGATACACCTGGCCGATGTAGGACCGGTCGACCGGCGACAGGTCGCTGTTCAGCCCCACTTCAAACACCCCATCGGTCAGCTGGCGCGGGATCGGGTAGAGCATGATCGAGGCCGTATCGAAACCGCTGTACACCGTCACGGTTTCGGAGTAGCGGTTCAACACATTGGCGTCCACCTTGGCCGGCGGCCAAAAGTTAGGCGGGCCGGCGTAGGCGGCATACACCGCCGGCCGGTTCCAGGGGATGCCGGCGGTCGGGTGCTGGTGCTCGTGGAAGCAGCCCAGGGCATGCCCAAACTCGTGCAGCACCACCCGGCGCACTTCATCATTCGGGCTGGCTGGGACCAGCCAGCCGAAATTCATCGTCGGCAGCGCCGGATCGACCCCCAGGTTGTCGGTGCCCACGTACGACCAGGAGCCGGGGTCGGCCCGGAACGAGATGCGGATCTCAGCCTGCGGGTCGGCGCCAAAATCGAACAGGATGTTGGCGTACAACTCCCAGGTGTGCGCCACCGCTTCGACGCGGGCCTGCAGGCCCGGGTCGCCGTCCAGAAAACGCACTCGCAGCACGCGCCCCGGGCGCCACAGCGTACCAATCCCCAAGACGATCTCGGCCGGTGAGGGCGAGACCGCGGCCATCGGCCGGGCGACCAGCGGATCGCAGCCGCCGATCGGCAGCAGCGGCGAATTATCCATGCGCTCCTGTTCGGCCAGCCGGCGGGCGGTTTCAAGCTGCGCGCCTTCCAGCACCCGGTCCACACACAGGTTTCCAAACGTCCCGTTCGGCATATGCGGCCTCCCTTCCCTATTCAGCTTGATTATAATCCCCCTGAAGATGTCCAGACCAATCAATCCGGGCATCTCCAGGGGTGTGGGCGGCTGCGCGCAGACAGGCTACGGGCAGGCCTGCAGCGAAACATCGTCGACGTACATCGAGGTCACGCCCGAGTAACCGTTGTTGTAGGAACCCCACTGCAGCATGATCGTCTGCCCGGCAAAGCGGTTCAGGTTGAACGAGAACTGCCGCCAGTAGCTGGCGTTGCTGCGCTCCCAGACCAGCGTATCGAGCCAGTTGCCCCACTGGTCCAGCACCAGCAGGTACTGCACATCGCCGGAGGCCGCATCCGGGCCAAGCTCGGCGGCGGTGGGCGAGATCGAGCGGTCGGCAGGGGCCAGGTAGGTCTCGCCGCTCATCTGGTAGGCGTAGAACCTGAGCGTAGTGGATGCGCTCCAGGCCGGGATGGTGACCGTCTGGCGCACGTCCGAGTAGGCGTAGCGGTTGTGGTAGGTGTAGACGATGCCGGTGCGCATCGAGCGCGCCCCGCTGCGCTTCAGGTAGGTGGAATAGCCGGCGGAGAAAGCCGTGGTGGGGATATACCAGGCGCTGGTAGACTCAAAACCCCCGTTGCTGATACGCTCCGCGCAGGTGGGCGGCGGCGGCGGATCGCCGCAGCCTTCCACCTTCAGGTTGTCAACATACATC
>JBJSYW010000075.1:0-3951 GCA_046089985.1 Chloroflexota bacterium | reverse complement strand
GGGTTGCTGCCCCCGTGACCGCCGGCTTCAAAGAGCGGGAAGAGGCGGATCATGGCGTAGACGCCGGCGGAAACCATGGTCGCCGCATGGATCATGGCCGAGACCGGGGTCGGGCCTTCCATCGCATCCGGCAGCCAGACGTGCAGCGGCCACTGGGCGGACTTGCCGATCGTGCCAATGAACAGCAAGATGCCGATCAGCCCGGCAGCCGACAGCCCGGCGATGTACGACGGGGCATGCGCCAGGTGGTTCAGCACCTCTTCGTTGTGGAAGATCTCGCGGAAGGAGAGCGTGCCGGTGAGCGAGTACAGGTACGCAATGCCCAGCAGCATGAAGACGTCGCCGACGCGGGTGGTCAGGAAGGCCTTGATGGCGGCGGCGCGGGCAGACGGCTTGCCATACCAGAAGCCGATCAGCAGGTACGAGCACAGGCCCATGATCTCCCAGCCGACGAACAGCGTCAGCAGGTTATCGCTGATCACCAGCGTGTACATGCCGAAGGCGAACAGGCCGATGAAGGCGAAGAAGCGTGAGTACATCGGCTCGATCGACGGCACGGTGTGGGCATGCCCGTGGGCGTCGGTCAGCGTGGCGCCGTGCGGCGGCAGGCCGGGCCGGTCGTGATCGCCCTTGGGCTGGCCGAAGTTGTGGTAGCCGACGCTGTACAGGAAGATCATCAGCACCGTCCAGGCCACGAAGAACAGCACGACGGCCGAGAGCGGGTCGATCAACACGCCGATTTTGAGGAAAGTCTGCCCGGTGGGCAGCCAGGGGATGGCCGACTCAAACGGGTGCTCTCCGAAGTGCTCCACGCCGATCGCCCGGAAGAAGACCACCATACTCCCCAGCCAGGACAGGAAGGCTGCCCCGACTGCAACCGTGTGGCTGAGCGCCCGGCTGCGGTTGGTGAACAGCACGATCAAGAAGAATGCCAGGATCGGGGGAAGCGGTAAGAGCCAGATTAAGGTTTCAATCGCCATAGGTTCACCACTTCTTTAGAATTTCATCAGGTCGATTTCTTCCGCCGCGATGGTTTTGCGCTGGCGGTATACGGAGATAAACAGCGCCAGGCCAACGGCCACTTCGGCGGCTGCCACGGCAAACACGATCACGGCGAACACCTGCCCGTTCATTGCTTCGGGCGCCCGGTAGCGCCAGAAGGCCACCAGGTTGATGTTGACCGCGTTGAGCATCAGTTCGACGCCCATCAGGATTGCGATGGCGCTGCGGCGAGCCAGCACGCCGTACAGGCCGATGCTGAACAGGGCCGCGGCGAAGATCAGGTACCAGGACAATGGGATCATCATGGCCTCCTATTTGTGTTCCCGGGCAATCACCAGCGCGCCGATCAGCGCGGCCAGCAGCAGCACCGAGGCCAGTTCGAACGGCAGCACGAACAGGTCGGGGTTGACCAGGGCGTTGCCCAGCGCCAGCAGCGGGTCGACCCGGCCGGACAGCTCGGGGGCCACTGCGGTCACACCCGGCAGGTTAGCCAGCATTACCGCCAGCCCAAAGAAGACCACCAGCGCCACCACCAGAGCCCAGGTCCAGTTCTCGTTGTTGGAGACGCGGTCGTCGCTGCCGGGGTTGCGCACCAGCATAATGGCGAAGATGATCAGGATCGCGATCGCCCCAATGTACACCACCACCTGCACCACCGCCAGGAAGCCGGCCTGCAGCAAGGCGTACAGGATGGCTACCCCGAAGAGCGCCACCACCAGCCACAGCGCCGAGTGCACCAGGTTGCGGGCGGAAACGACCATAAAACCTGCCGCCAGGGTCAGCGTGGCTACCACCAGAAAGATGATTTGTTCAAGCGTCATAGGCCCATTCCTTTAGCAGGAAAGTCACGATTAGAGCGAATTGCGGGTGATGCCCGACAGTTCGGGGGAGGCCACCGGCTTCGGCTCGGCCACCCGGCGCCGTTCGGCGCTGGCATAGCTGCGCAAGATTGCCAGGGCGCCCCAGATGATCAGCACGTTGACCAGGAACATCGCCAGCGAGTACACCAGGCCGCCGGCGGGCAGGCCCAGCTGCACCAGCAGCTTGTCCATGAAAGCGGTCGCCATCAGCGCCACCAACGCCAGCGGGGTGAGCACCTTCCAGCTCAGCCCCAGCATATGGTCGATGCGGAAACGCGGCAGCGAATAGCGCACCCACATGATGACCCAGTAAATGAACAGGGCCTTCAGGAACAGCCACAGGATGCCCAGCAGCGGGAAGGCTTCGGCCCCCCAGCCGCGCCAGCCGCCCAGGAAGAAGGTCGCAAACAGCGCCCCGATCGTCAGGGCGTGCAGCAGTTCGCCGGCATAGAACAGGCCGAACTTCATCCCGCTGTACTCGATGTTGTAGCCGGCGACGATCTCCGACTCGGCTTCAGCCAGGTCGAACGGTGCCCGGCCCAGTTCGGCGATACCCGCCAGCAGGAAGATAAAGGCCGCCACCGGCGCGGCGATGATATAGGCGATCTCCTGCTGCGCCACGATCTCGTACAGCGACATCGAGCGGGCCAGGATGACCGGGATCAACAGCGCCACCACCATCGGCACTTCGTAAGTCACAGCCAGCGCCACCACGCGCACCGCCCCCAGCAGGGCGAACTTGTTGTTGGAGGCCCAGCCGGCCATGATGATGCCCAGCAGGCCGATTGCGCCGGCGGCGATGATATACAGCACCCCAACATCCAGGTTCGTGCCGATCAGGTTGGGGGCCAGCGGGATGACCGCCCACAGCAGCAGCACCGAAGCCAGCGCCATCACCGGAGCCAGGTTATACAGCACCCGGTCGGCGCCTTCCGGGGTCGTGTCTTCCTTGATCAGCAGCTTGATCACATCCGCAAAAGGCTGGATCAGGCCGAACGGGCCGAGCCGGTTCGGACCAAGCCGGTCCTGGAAGCGCGCCACCACCTTGCGCTCCAGCCAGACCAGGAAGATATCGACCAGCAGTACAAAGATCGAAATGACCAGCACGCCGATCAAGGTCATCAGGAAGCTGACCAGACCAGACGAGAGGCCCCAACCGGCCAGCAGCTCCGCCAGCCACCTGGCAATCGAGTTGATAGGATCGAACATCACCACTCTCCTGACGGTTAAGTTTTGAACACCGTGAGATGAAAATTCGGCAGGTCAACCGGTTGAAGGCGCACAGAAAAGGCTGAAGGGGGTCAACCCGTCAGCCTTCATTTGTACACCTTACTCCGCTAACTCCATTCCAGGATCCCTCTTCGCCAGGCCCAGAGCAGCCCGGCGACCAGGATCATAATGAAGAGGATCCCCTCCACCACGGCAAACATTGGCAGTACGCCCAGCGAGATCGCCCACGGATAGAGGAAGACGGTCTCCACATCGAAGATCAGGAAAATCAGGGCGAAGATATAATACTGGATGCGGAACTGCACCCAGCTCTCACCCACAGTTTCAATGCCGCATTCGTAGGTCTCTTGCTTGATTTTATTTGGTTTCCTTGGCGCTATGATGCGGGGTACCAGGAGCGCAGCGCCGCCCAACAGTGGCGCCAGCAGCAAGAAAACGCCGATGAATGTCCAGTCTTGAAGCTGCATTATCCTCTCCTTACCAGTTTGGAATTTGGGTGTCAACCGGCACAAATCGTTTTAAAAACACCCAATGCCGCAAAGGGCTATGGCGCGGCAGGCAGATTTTACCATACATTAATCAATTCATAACATCTTTGATCTTATAAATGCTGAACCTGCGGGCGCACAGAGCGGTATGTGGAGTATGTAAGGGAGAGATGCAATGGATGTTGAGCAAATCGACCGCCGCTGGTGGGATTGGCCGGCTGCGCTGCTGTTGATGACCGCCATTCTGACCGCCGCCACTCGGCTGGCAGCCACCGATTGGACGCCTGAGCTGCCGGTGGTGCAAACGGTGGCCTTTTTTGGAGCCGCCGCCGGGCTGGCGCTGGGCGCCAGCCGCTTCTCGGCCCGCCTGG
>JBJSYW010000074.1:0-13542 GCA_046089985.1 Chloroflexota bacterium | reverse complement strand
GCAGGTCGGCGCCGCGGTACAGCGCCTTCAAGATCTCCACGCGCTGCTG
Source organism: Chloroflexota bacterium (assembly GCA_046089985.1). Lineage (GTDB taxonomy): Bacteria > Chloroflexota > Anaerolineae > Anaerolineales > UBA4823 > RBG-16-57-11. The sequence continues at coordinate 13,493 of JBJSYW010000074.1, read as the reverse complement.
TTCGCCCACCGACAACTGCCAGACCATCGCCGCGGGGTCCACCTGCAGCCCATAGGTCTCACGCCGGCTGCAGGAATTGTCGGAGACCTATGGGCTGCAGGTGGACCCCGCGGCGATGGTCTGGCAGTTGTCGGTGGGCGAACAGCAGCGCGTGGAGATCTTGAAGGCGCTGTACCGCGGCGCCGACCTGCTGATCCTGGACGAACCGACCGCGGTGCTGACCCCGCAGGAAGTCAACGACTTCTTCAAAACCCTGCGTCGTATGGCCGACGAGGGGCATTCGCTGGTCTTCATCAGCCACAAGCTGCACGAAGTACTGTCGATCAGCGACCGGGTGACCGTGCTGCGCCTGGGACGGGTGGTACGCACGCTGAAGACCACCGAGACCAATCGCCACGAGCTGGCGCGCCAGATGGTGGGGCGCGAAGTTATGGAGCGGGTCAACCGCCCGGCGGTCGAAACCGGCCCGGCGCGGCTGCAAATCAAAGACCTGTGGGTGACCGGCGATAAAGGGCTGCCGGCGCTGCGCGGTGTCAACCTGGAAGTGTGCGCCGGCGAGATCCTGGGCATCGCCGGGGTTTCCGGCAACGGGCAGCGCGAGCTGGCCGAGACGATCGCCGGGCTGCGCAAACCCACCCAGGGCCAGATACATATCGATAACCAAAATGTCGCCGGGCTGCACCCGGACGAGCTGATCAAAAACGGGCTGGCCTACATCTCCGAGGAACGCTTCAAAGACGGCGTGGTCAAAGAGCTGACCGTCGAAGAGAACATCATGATCGAGGAGCACGGCAGCCCACCGTATGCGCGCGGCATCTTCCTGAACTTCCCAAAAATTGCCGAGCACACCCAAAAGCTGATCCAAGATTTCGAGATTAAAACTCCCACCCGCCAGACGCCGCTGCGCTACCTGTCGGGCGGGAACGTGCAAAAACTGATCATGGCCCGCGAGCTGTCGCGCAAGCCGAGCGTGCTGATCGCCGCCCAACCGACGCGCGGGGTCGACATCGGCAGCACCGAGTACATCCACCAGCGCCTGACCGCCCAGCGGGCGGAGGGCACGGCTACGCTGCTGATCTCTGAAGACCTGGATGAAGTGTTCAACCTGTCGGACCGCATCGCGGTGATGTACGAAGGGCGCATCATCGGGGTCGTTGAGTGCGCCCAGGCCACCGTCGAACAGGTGGGGTTGATGATGGCAGGCATAGCGCCGGCCGAAACCAGGCAGGATTAGGACACTACCCTGATTTGTATGACTAGGAATGCTTTCCGGCATATGAAAATAGGGAAGTCTGACCATTGGCAGATGACAAGAACCTGGGTATGCTTAACCAGACGCGAAAAGAAGGAGGTGAGCCCGTCCACAACTTACCCAAACTGGCAAGGAACGTTGAAGCACGTCTCACATCACCTGCAAACAATTTAATTCGGAGGAGAAAGTATGAAAACGAAGACTCTGTGGCGTCTGTTGGCGCTGTTGACCGTAGTTGCTGTCGTGCTCTCCGCCTGCGCGCCCGCGGCGCCCGCCCAGCCGGCTGCCACTGAAGCGGCTCCGGCGCAGCCCGAAGCCCCCGCCGCCACCACGGCCCCTGAGGCCGGCGGCTTCCAGATCCCCGACATCCAGGAAGGCAAATTCAACGTTGCGTTCGTGTTGATTGGCCCGCATGATGACGGCGGCTGGTCCCAGTCCCACTACGAAGGCCTGGAATACGTCCAGAAGAACGTCCCCAACGTGCACACCGCGTACATCGAGAACGTGCCGGAAGGCGCCGACTCGGAGCAGGTGTTCCGCAGCCTGGCCCGCAAGGGCTTCAACCTGATCTTCGGCACGTCCTTCGGCTTCATGGACCCGATGGAAACCGTGGCGAACGAATTCCCTGACACCTACTTCATCCACATCTCCGGCTACAAGTCGAACTCCAAGAACTTCGGCAACCTGTTCGGCGCGATGGAAAGCATGAAGTACCTGGCGGGCATGATCGCCGGGGCGCGCGCCAAAGCCGACGGCAACCCGAAGATCGGCTACATGGCCACCTTCCCGATCCCAGAAGAAATTCGCCTGGGCAACGCCATCGCCCTGGGCATGAAGAAGACCTGCCCCGAGTGCACGATGGACGTTCGCTGGATCAACACCTGGCACGACCCGATCGTCGAGAAGGAAGCTGCGGCCTCCCTGTTTGACGCCGGCGCGCAGGTGGTCTTCACCGGCGCCGACACTCCGGCCGTGGCCGACGTGGCGCAGGAAAAGGGCAAATGGGGCATCACCTATGACTGGTACGGCTCCTGCAAAGTCGAGCGCTGCCTGACCGCCCCGTACTGGAACTGGGGTCCGGTGTACGCCAATGTGGCCAAGGGCCTGATCGACAAGACCTACGTCGTCGGTTGGGATTACTTCGACGCCGACACCGGCGGTCTGGGCCTGGTGGGCTTCATGGAAGGCCAGGAACTGACCAAGGGCCAGCAGGATCTGCCGCCCGAAGTGATCGCCATGGTGAAGGACACGCTGGCGCAGATGATGGCGGGCAAGTTCACCCGCTTCGACGTCTTCTCCGGCCCGATCATGGACAACACCGGCAAGGAGATCATCCCCGCCGGCCAGAAGTTCGTTCAGGCCGACCTGGATCAGTTCCCCCCCGGCGCCCCCGGCCTGGAATGCAAGTACTGCATGCTCTGGTGGGCTGAAGGCATTACGGCCGAACTGCCCAAGCCGTAACCCGAGCGCCTGTTGATGATGAGCGGCTCAACCACCGGCCCTGCGCAAGCGGTTTGGTGGTTGGGCCGCCCCTGATAGACCCCAGGAGAACCATGCAAGCTATGTCTGGCGAACCCACCCTATCCACCTTGACCGGAGCGCCGGTGGTGGAGATGCACAAAATCACCAAGCGTTTTCCGGGTGTCCTGGCCAACGAAAACGTCGATTTCACGCTGGCGCGGGGAGAGATCCACGCGCTGCTGGGTGAAAACGGCGCAGGCAAAAGCACCCTGATGAACGTTTTGGCCGGCCTGTACAAACAGGAAGCCGGCATCATCCTGGTGAACGGGAAGCCGATGACGTTCAACTCCCCGCGCGATGCCATCTCCGCTGGAATTGGGATGGTTCACCAGCATTTTATGCTGGTCCCAACGCAAACCGTCACCGAGAACATCCTGCTGGGCTTGGATGAGCCGAGATTCATCGTTAATTTGAAAGAGTACGACCAGAAAATCGAAGCGTTGGGCAGCAGCTTTGGCTTAAAAGTGGACCCGCGCGCCAAGATCTGGCAGCTCTCGGTGGGCGAGCAGCAGCGTGTTGAACTGCTGAAGATGCTCTACCGCGGCGCCGAAGTCTTGATCATGGACGAGCCCACCGCCGTGCTGGCCCCCACCGAGATCGAAGGGCTGTTCAAGACGCTGCGCTCGATGGTGGCAGCCGGGAAATCGATCATCTTCATCAGCCATAAACTGCAGGAAGTGATGGAGATCGCCGACCGCGTCACCGTGCTGCGCAAGGGCAAGATTTCTGCCACGGGCGTGTCAATCAAGGGGATGACCCGCCAGGACCTGGCGCGCCTGATGGTGGGCCGGGATGTGGTCTTCCATGTCGACAAGACCCCCCACCCGGTTGGCGATGTGGTGCTGGATGTGGCGAATGTGCATGCCGAGAACGACAAGGGTCTGCCGGCGCTGCGTGGGGTGACCTTCCAGGTACGTTCGGGCGAGATCGTGGGCGTCGCCGGCGTTGCCGGCAACGGGCAGAGCGAATTGAGCCAGGTGATCACCGGTCTGCGGCAGATCACCGAAGGCTGCGTCGAGTTGAACGGCGAGAAAATCTGCAACCAGGGCACCATGTCGGGCATCAAGCGCGGCCTGGCCTACGTGCCGGAAGATCGCAACCACGTCGGTTCGTCGCCCAACCTGAGCGTGACCGACAACGTGATCATGAAGAAGTACCGCACCCCGCCCATCTCGCAGGGCTGGATGCTGGACATGAACACCGCCACCAAGTTCGCCAAAGAGCTGAAAGACGCCTACGACATCGTGGTGCCCACGGTAGAGACCCCGGTGCGCCTGCTCTCGGGCGGCAACCTGCAGCGCGTGATCCTGGCGCGCGAGTTCTCGGGCCGGCCGTCGCTGATTGTGGCCGTACAGCCGACGCGCGGGTTGGACGTGGGCGCGATCGAGGGTGTGCACCGCCTGCTGCTGGCGCAGCGCGAAGCGGGGGCAGCCATCCTGCTGATCTCGGAGGAACTTGAAGAACTGCTCTCCCTCAGCGATCGCACGATCGTGATCTACGAAGGCAAGCTCATGGGCGAGACGACGGATGACGATATCGAGAAGATCGGCATGATGATGACCGGCACCCCGCTCGACCAGATCCAGAAGCACGGAGGTTCGCCCGCATGACCGAGATCGTCACAAAAACCCCTGCACCGGCGGGCCGCAAAGGCCTGCCCTACCGCATCCGCCTGGAGCCGCGGCTGGAAGTGCCGCCGCGTTGGTTCCCGTTCATGGTCTCGCTGCTGGCCGTAGCGGTGGCGCTGTTCCTGGGTGGGATCGTAATTGCGTTGGCCGGCGGCAATCCGATCGCCTCCTACCTGCACATTGCCGACGCATCCTTTGGCGATTTGGGGGTGTTCTCAGACACCATTGTCAAGGCGACCCCGCTGATCCTGGTTGGCCTGGCCTGTACGGTGGCCTTCCGGATGAAGATGTGGAACATCGGCGCCGAAGGGCAGTTCTTCCTGGGCGCGTTCGGCGCCAGCGCGGTGGTACTGGTGCCGCTGCTGCCGCCCGAAACCAGCCCCTGGATCCAGATCCCGGTGATGATGCTGGCGGGTATGCTGTGTGGAGCGCTGTGGGGGCTGATCCCCGGCTACCTGAAGGCCAAGCTGAACGTCAACGAGATCATCACCACCCTGATGCTGAACTACATCGCCCTGGCGCTGATCAACTATTTCATCTTCGCTGTGTGGACCGAAGGCGGCTTCCAGATGTCGGCGGTGTTCAACAGAAACGCCTGGCTGCCGCGCCTGACCGATTACGGTGCACAGGTGCCGGCTTTCCGCGGCCTGACCACCCACATGGGCCTGCTGTTCGGCCTGATCGCTTCGGTGGTTGTCTGGCTGATCCTGTACCGCAGCCGCTGGGGCTATGAGATCCGCCTGATCGGCGACAACCCGCAGGCGGCCCGCTACGCCGGGATCAACATCGCCCGCAACAGCATCCTGGTGTTCATGCTGTCTGGGGCGCTGGCCGGGCTGGCCGGGATGAGCGAAATCACCGGGGTGGTGCACCGCCTGCAGTCGGCCATCTCGCCTGGCTACGGTTTCACCGGCATCATCGTGGCCTGGCTGGCCAAGCTGAACCCGTTCGCCATCGTCCTGGTGTCGGTGCTGTTCGGAGCGCTGATCCTGGCCGGACGCGAGATCCAGCCCTCCGGGGTGCCAAAAATGATCCAGGGCATCATCCTGGTGTGCCTGATCGCCAGCGATTTCCTGATGCGCTATAAGATCCGCATCGAGCGCGTCGCGGAAGAGGAGGCTTAGATGGACTTCATCCTGATCATCCTCAACGCCGGCGTGGCCACCGGCACCGTGCTGTTGTTTGCCACGATGGGCGAGCTGTTCGCCGAACGCTCGGGTGTGATGAACCTGGGTGTGGAAGGGATGATGCTGATTGGGGCGATGAGCGCCTTCAGCATCACCGCCAAGACCGGCAACCCCTGGCTGGGCGTGCTGGTGGCTATGCTGGCAGCCGGCCTGATCAGCCAGATCCACGCCGTGATCGTGATCCACCTGCAAGCCGACCAGGTAGTGAGTGGGCTGGCGCTGACCTTCCTGGGCACCGGCATCAGCCTGGTGCTGGGCGAAGGGTTGAGCAAGGCCGGCACCGTGTCGCTGCTGCCCAAGTTCTCGGTCCCGCTGCTGGCGCAGGTCCCGATTTTGGGGCCGATCCTGTTCACCAATCACAGCATCATGGTCTACATCGGCTACCTGCTGGTGCCGCTGGCCTGGTTCTACATCAACCGCACCCGGCCGGGCATGCATCTGCGGGCCATCGGCGAGTATCCGGCGGCAGCCGACAGCCTGGGGATCAACATCTACCGGCTGCGCTACTTCTATGTCTTCGTCGGCGGTCTGCTGGCCGGCCTGGCTGGAGCGACCATCTCGCTGGCCGTCGCCCCGGGGTGGTTCAGCGAGCTGACCACTGCCGGGCAGGGCTGGATCGCGGTCGGCCTAGTGATCTTCGCCCAGTGGGACCCGGTGCGCGCGGCGATCGGTTCGTACGCCTTTGGGGCGCTGCGCCGGCTGATCCTGGACATCCAGGGGCCGACGATGATCCTCGGGCTGGCCAACCCATTCTTCTATAACCCCTACTGGGGCTTCTTCCTGCAGATGCTGCCGTACGCCTTCACAATCATCGTGCTGGTGATCGGCTCGCGCGAGGCCATGCGCAAACGCATGGGCACTCCGGCGGCGCTCGGCAATCCGTACGTGCGCGGCGAGCGCGGTAAGTAAGATCGGTTTCCGCAAAGCGGCGCCCGGGCAAACGCCCCAGGCGCCGCTCTGTCTTTTAACCGGGCCGGCTGCAGGCCAGGCTTTATCCTTATTTTATTTTAATTTTCCCAGTTCTCCACTATAATACGTAGTATCACCTATCCGTCCAATTCATGGGGAGGCCGGGATGGCCCATCGCCGATTCGCTCAACTGCTGCTCTGCTGTATCATCCTGTTTAGCCTGTTTACCCCGACCGCCCGGGCGACCGCCGCCCCGGCAGCCCAAGGCTGCCAGTCGGCCATCACCGTCACCAGCACCGCCGACAGCGGCGGCGGCAGCCTGCGCCAGGCCGCCGCCGATCTGTGCAGCGGCGGGACGATCACCATCAACATCGCTTCCGGCACAATTTTGCTGGCCAGCGAAATCCAATTCCTGAAATCGGCCACCATCCGCGCCAGCGACCCGGCTGTGCGTCCCACGATCAGCGGGAACCGGGTCACGCGCATCTTCCACCTGGGCGATAACCACGTCCAAAATTTCACCCTGCGGCTGCAGAACCTGATCCTGAGGAACGGCCGGACCACTGACAGCGGCGGGGCGATCCTGAGTGAGTGGTATTACACCTATGTCATCCTGGAAAACGTCGACCTGCTGTACAACTACGCCGCCAACGCCGGCGGCGCAGTTGAATCCAACCACTCGCTGAGCATCACCGGCGGGACGATCCAGGGCAACTCGAGCGGCGATCACGGCGGCGCGATCATCGCCAGCGGAACCAGCACCAGCACCCTGACCATCAACAACAGCACTATCATCAATAATACAGCCGCCAACTTCGGGGGGGCGATCCAGACTGGCGCGGGCGTGCTTAGCATCTCGAACAGCAGCTTCACCGGAAATACCGCCACACACTACAATGGCGGTGGGCTCTTTATTACCGGCGGGGGCCAGGCCACCCTGTCGAACGTGGTGATGAGCGGCAACCGCGGCGCATGGGGCGGAGCGGTGGATACGAGCGCCAGCACCACCACCATCATCAACAGCACCTTCGATGGGAATACGGCCTATCGCAGCGGTGGGGCGATCGACAGCAGCGGCGCATTGACTTTGCAGCGCAGCGCGGTGATCAACAACACGGTCAGCGGCAGCAGCGGCACCGCCCGGGGCGGCGGGATCTATGTTGCAAGCGGGACCGCCACAATCCACAACACAACCATCTACAATAACCAGGCCAACAACGCCAACGCAGCCGGCGATGGCGGCGGCGGGATCATGGTGGGCGCGGGCAGCGCTTACCTGCGCCATGTCACGCTGCGCAACAACAGCGCGAGCGGCACTTTTTCAGCCCGGGATGGAATTTACGTAGCTTCCGGCGCCAGCGCCACCCTGGCGAACAGCATCATCGCCTACAATGGTGGGAACCTGAACAGCGATGGAACACTGACCTCCAATGGAGGCAACCTGTGCGATGGCGGTTCAGCCTTCCTCAATGGCACCGGCGACCTGGTCAACCAGTCGAACATCCGCATGGCTTCACTGTGGGAGTATTCGACCGACCGCTATATCTTCCCGCTGCTGCCCGGTTCGCCGGCGATCAACGCCGCCCGCTCCAGCTATGCCCTGTCTACCGACCAGCGCAACCTGACCCGGCTGGGCGGCAGCAACACCGCCTATGACATCGGCGCATATGAGTTCCATGGCGCCGGCGTGACGGCCTTCAGCGGCAGCCCGCAGTCCACTGCGATCCGCGATTGGTTTCCCGAGACGCTGGTAGCCACGCTGACTCCAAATGTCGCCGGCGAACCGCTGGACGGGGGTGTGGGCTATTTCCAGTCACCCAGCGACAGCGGGCCGACCGCCTACCTGTACGGCTACCAGGCCGGGCTTCCAGAGGAAGTCTCGATCAACTCCGGGCAGATGTACATGTATTCCATGCTCGCCAACAACCAGCTGGGCAGCTTTACCGTCAGCGCTTTCCTGGACTCGTCGGCGCCGGGCGGTTTTACCCTGACCAATACCTGCCCGATGGCGATCACGGTTACCAACGCCAACGACAGCGGGGAGTTTTCCCTGCGCCAGTCGCTCGAAGAGATCTGCCCGGGCGGGACCATCTATTTCTCGGGCGTCAGCCTGATCCCGGTGCCCAGCAAGCTGAGCGTGCCGATCTCGGTCACCCTCAGCGGCGGCGTCACCCTCGATGCCCAGGGCAGCGGGCAGATCTTCGACATCACCGGCAGCAGCCCGATCACCGTCACGCTGAACAACCTGACGCTGCAGAACGGGCTTGCAGCTGGCGGCGCCGGCGGGGCCATCACCGTCGCATCGAATGCGCATGTATACCTGAACAACATGCTGCTGCAAGACAACCAGGCGGTCGACGGCGGGGCAATCGCCAACCACGGCTACATGCGCCTGAACGGGGTGACCATCCGCCGCTCGGCCAGCAGCGGCGGGTCGGGCGGGGCAATCTACTCCACAGGCGCGCTGGAGATCCGCGGCAGCACACTGATCGATAATGAGGCCCGGCTGCGCGGCGGCGGGATCTATGCCGAGGGCGAACTGCTGATTGAAGGCAGCGCGGTGATCAGCAATACCGTGCCGGGCGCAGCCGGCAGCGCTTCCTACGGCGGCGGGATCATGAGCAAGGGCGCGACGCAGTTGATCAACACCACGGTCGCCAATAACCGCATCCTCTCGACCGGCCTGACCCCCAGCGGCGGCGGCGGGCTGGCGGTTTCTTCCGCCATCGGGCAAATGATGCTGGTGCACAGCAGCGTGATTGGGAACCGGGTGTTGGGCAGCGAAGCAGCCACCAGCGGCTTTTACATTGGGGCGAACGCCGGCGTCAGCCTGAACAACAGCCTGGTGGCGCAGAACGGCGCCGGCGGGACGCAGAATTTCTACCGCGACCCGCTCGGCAGCCTGGTCTCGCTAGGCGGCAACCTGACCAACAGCAGCGGCATTAGCCAGCTAAACCAGCCCGGCGATCAGCAGGGCACGCTGCCGCTGCTGGGCGCGCCCTGGCAGTACGCAACCAACCAATGGACGGTCCCGCTGCTGCCCGGCTCACCGGCAATCGATGCCGCACAGTCTGCCGGGTGCAGCAGCGTGTTGGTTAATCACCGCGACCAGCGCGGCCGGCCGCGCCCGCCAAGCGGGCTGGCCTGCGACATCGGGGCGTATGAAACCTCCGGCTATACGCTAGCGCGCACCGGCGGCAGCCCGCAGATTGTGACCCTGGGCAACCCCTTCGACAGCCCGCTGTCGCTGAGCATCACCCCCAATTACGCCGGCGAGCCGGTGCTGGGTGGGAAGGTGCGCTTTGCGCCGCCCGCCTCTGGGGCGACGGCCCGCCTCAACGGTGCAGCGGCCGGCGCCGCAGTGACCGTCACATTCAGTTCAAGCACGGCTGCGGTTTCGGCCGCCGCCAACACGGTCAGCGGCACGTACAGCGTGACCGCCACTGCGCCTGGCGTCAGCCCGATCAGCTATCGCTTGAGCAATGCCGTGTGCCTGGAAACGCTGACTGTCAGCGACGCCGGCGATGCCGGCGCACACACCCTGCGCCGCGGCCTGGCAGATATCTGCCCGGGCGGCGAGATCGACTTCGCCCCAGCGGTGCAGCGCATCAACCTGGCCTCGCAGTTAGGTATCAGCATCCCGGTGACCGTCACCGGGCAGGTGACGATCAGCGGGCAGAACCTGACCCGCATCTTTGACATCACCCCCTCCGGCACGATCACGGTCAACCTGAACCGGCTGACCCTGGTGGATGGGTCGAGCAGCGCCGGCGGGGCAATCCGCGCCACCGCGGGCACCCGCCTGTACCTGCGCCAGGCGTGGTTGGAAGGGCATTATGCCATTTCCGGCGGGGCGATCCAGCTGACCGGCGGCCGGTTGGGCCTGGATGAGGTGACGATCCTCAACTGCTCTAGCTGGTACGCCGATTACAGCAGCGGCGGAGCGCTGTCCCTGGATAACAGCCCGGCAGTCATCACCAACAGCCGTTTGATCGGCAACCAATCCTCCGGGCTGGGCGGAGCGATCAGCAGCAACAGCACACTGCAGATCAGCAATACGCTGCTGGAGAACAACCTGGCGCGCTGGGGCGGCGGTCTGGCCAGTTGGGGCGTCACGCAGGTCTACAGCAGCACCTTCTTCAACAATAAAGCCCTGTACGGGGGCGGCGGCATCGACAACGGCGGGCAGATCAGCATCGCCTCCAGCACGATGATCTCGAACACCACCACCCAATACGGCGGCGGCGTGTTCAACGATCACGGCACGATGACGATCAGCAGCAGTTCGGTGGTCAGCAACACGCTCAGCGACCCAGCCAACTCGCCCGGCGCGGGCATCTACAACATCGGCACGCTCAACCTGGTCAACACGCTGGTGGGCTACAACCGCTCCGCCTTTGGGGCGGGCGGGCTGCACGCCGGCGGGCCGACCAGCCTGCTGCACGCCAGCGTGGTGGGCAACCAGAGCGGCGCGCCGCAGAACAGCGGGATCGTGATCGGCAGCGGCGTGACGGTGAGCGCCGCCAACAGCCTGCTGGCAAACAACGGCCCGGACGGGCTGCAGAACATCCAGGTATGGGCCGGCGGCGCGCTGACCTCGAGCGGCGGCAACCTGACCAACAGCAGCGGCGTCAGCCAGCTGAACCAGCCCGGCGACCGGCAGGGCGTGGATCTGCTGCTGGGCGATCTATGGCAATATCAAGCGGGCATGTATACCGTGCCGCTGCTGCCCGGCTCGCCGGCGATCAACGGCGCGCAGGCAGCCGCGTGTGGCCTGCAGGAGGTCGCCGAGCTGGATCAGCGCGGCGTGGCTCGCCCGCAGGGCAGCGCCTGCGACAGCGGCGCGTATGAATCGCGCGGCTTTACCCTCAGCCCGGCCAACGGCGACGGACAATCGACCCCGATCCTGACCGGCTTCCCGCTCTCGCTGACCGTGGCGGTAGCCCCACAGGCAGCCGGAGAACCGGTGAACGGCGGGCGGGTGACCTTCACCCCGCCCACAGACGGGCCAGGCGCCGGGCTGGCAGGCGGAGCGCCCGGGGTCGCGGCCCAGGCGGTGATCAGCGATGGGCTGAGCATCACCGGCGCGGCAGCCAATTACTGGGCCGGCAGCTACACCGTCCAGGCGGCGACCAGCCAGGCGGCGCCGGTGGATTTCCTGCTGAACAACGCCTGCTCGCCCGCCCTGGTGGTGACCGACGCAGGCGACAACACCGCCGGTTCGCTGCGGCAGGCCATCCTGGGCGCCTGCCCGGCGGGCGTGATCACCTTTGCGCCCGGCGTGACTTCGATCAGCCTGGCCTCGCAGCTGGACGTCAACAATTCACTCACCATCAGCGGGGCGGTAACGCTCAGCGGCGGCGGCAGCACGCGCATCTTCGAGATCCAGAGCAGCGCCGGGCCGATCGACGTCCACCTGAACGGGCTGGCGCTGGTGGACGGGAACGCCGGCTCAGACGAGCTGGACGACGGTGGGGCGATCCGCAGCGGATACTATGCCTCGCTGTACCTGCAGGATCTGCAGATTCGGGACGGGCACGCCTTCCAGGGCGGGGCGATCAGCAGCGACGGCTACCTGAGCCTGCTGCGGGTGAGCATCTCAGGCTCACGCAGCGAGGCGCACGGCGGAGCGCTCAACCTGCCCGCCGGAACAGCCGAGATCAGCGACAGCCGCATCTACAGCAACACCGCCGGCTACGACGGTGGGGCGCTGCAGGCAAACGCCGGTGTGAGTCTGACCGACACACAGCTGTATGGCAACCGGGCCGGGCGCTCGGGCGGGGCGATCAACGCCGCCGGGCTGCTGCAAATCCAGCGCGGGGCGGTGATCAGCAACACCGCCGGGATGCTGGGTGGGGGCATCGCCGCCAGGTACGAGGCCCACCTGACGAACCTGGTGGTGGCAGACAATCACGCCGGCGGTGTGGACGGCGCAGCCGGCGGGTTGTATGTTTCGCCCACGGCTGCAGTGCGCCTGCTGCACGTCACGCTATCCGGCAACCGGGCCGACGGCTTGCCGGAGACCAGCGGGGTGTGGGTCGACAGCGGTGGTAAATTCGATCTTGGTAACAGCCTGGCGGCCGATAACGGCCCAAGCGGGCTGGAGAACTTCGCCATCGACGGCGATCTGACCTCGCTAGGCGGCAGCCTGACCAACAGCCCGTCCGTCAGCGGGCTGAACAGCCCGGATGACCGGTTGGGGGTGCAGGCCAGGCTCGGCGAAGCCTGGCAGTACAGCCCCGGTCATTGGACCATCCCGCTGCTGGCTGGATCGCCGGCAATCGACCGGGCCGGGTTGAGCCTTTGCACGCTGCTGGAGGTGGGCGAACTGGACGGGCGGCGCGCTAACCGGCTGCAGGGCAACGGCTGTGACATTGGGGCATACGAGTCGGGCGGTTTCAGCCTGGCCATCGGCGGCGGCAGCGAACAGCTGACCGGGATCAGCCATCCCTTCCCGCAGTGGCTGACGGTGACGCTCAGCGCCAACACGCCCGGCGAGCCGGTGGATGGCAGCCTGGTGAGCTTCACCCCGCCGCCGGCATCCGGGGTCAGTGCGGCGCTGGGTGGGCAGCCGGTTGGAACAGCCGTCACGGTGACGGTCAGCGGCGGGCATGCGGTCATCCCGGCGGTCGCCAACCACCGCATGGGCATCTACCAGGTCTCGGCAAGCATCACCGGGTTCCCCGTGCTGCTGTTCGACCTGCAGAACGTGGATGTGCTGCCGCTGGTCGTGACCAACGATCACGACAGCGGCCCCGGTTCGCTGCGCCAGGTGATGGCGGATATCGTCGCCGGCGGGTTGGTGCAGTTCAGCGAGAGCTTCCACATCCGTCTGCTGAGCAGCCTGCCGGTGGTTAAGCCCATGCGCATCGACGCGCAGGCGCATGCGATCCTGGTCGACGGGCAGGACCAGCTGCGGGTGTTCGACAACCCGCCGGACAACGAACTGGAGCTGCGTGGGCTGGAAATCGCCCACGGCAGCGCCGGTGCGGGCCA